>NZ_CAMZMY010000004.1:0-254341 GCF_947311895.1 Pseudoalteromonas sp. PAR1
ATTTGAACCCTAGAGGGGCTACAAACCCCTGCCGGTTTTCAAGACCGGTGCATTCGACCACTCTGCCATCTCTCCGACGGCGTGCATAATAGATAAGGCAGCTGTGTTTGTGAAGCTTTTTTTTCAAAAATCTGTTTAAGTGATTAAAAAACAACTAAATCGCTCAGCATTAACACAATTAAAGTCAAAATATAATCGATTTGAACTTTTTGATTATTTTGCATGTCTATTGATCTACAAAGGTTTGCCCAAACATATAACTCTTGATAGGCTTAGTTTCAGTTTAATATTGGAACTAACGAACGAATTAAGTTCATTCAAAGGAGCTCTAACAATGGCGTTTAATCAATCGTACAATACCACTAGACCGGTAATGTCGACTATTGAAACAAATAAAGTATTAAAAAATACTTACTTTTTACTGGCTATGACACTTGCTTTTAGCGCAGTAACTGCAGGTATTTCAATGGCGATGAATCTACCTTATTTTATGGGGTTAGTATTTAGCTTGATTGCATTTGGTGTTCTTTTTGTAGTTAACAAAAAGGCTGACAGTGCATCAGGTGTTGCATGGGTGTTTGTATTTACTGGTTTGATGGGCGCGGGCCTTGGCCCTATGCTTAACTACTATGCAGCAATGCCGAATGGTCCAATGCTAATAATGCAAGCGCTTGGTTCTACTGCGTTGATCTTCTTTGGTTTGTCTGCGTATGCACTTACCACTAAAAAAGACTTCTCATTTATGGGCGGCTTTTTAACTGTTGGTTTAATCGTGGTTATCATTGCAAGCCTAGTAAACCTCTTTATTGGTAGCTCTATCACCTTTATGGTTATTAATGCAGCTGTTGTATTGATTATGTCTGGTTTAATCTTATTCGATACAAGCCGTATCATAAATGGTGGCGAGACTAACTATATTCGTGCCACAGTATCTTTATACCTGAACGTCTATAACTTATTCACATCTCTCCTACACCTACTTGGTGCAAGTGATGACTAATTAAATAGTTCTGTTAAAATAGCCCCTTTCTAGGGGCTTTTTTATTGGATGCGTTTTGGCAAAATTTGTACTTTCTCTTCACACCGCACCGACTGACCACGATACTACACAACGTCTGATTAAATTTTCACAGGCATGCATTGAGTCAGGTCACACTATTTCAGCTGTATTTTTATACCAAGCAGGTGTTTTTCATGCCAGCCAACATTTAGAGCTTGCCAGTGACGAACTACCAATAAGTCGTTTGTGGCAAGGTTTACATGAACAAGCTATTCCGCTTTTATTATGCGTTACAGCTGCAGAAAAACGAGGATTAAATATTAACCAAACGGGTGTTTTCACAGTGGCGGGGTTAGCTGAGTTTGCAATGCTTGCAAGTGATGCTGATAAATGGGTGCAATTCAAATGAAAAACGTTTTAGTTATTAGCCAACACAGCCCGTTTGATGACCAGCATATTCGTGACTCACTCGACACGACGCTAATTTTCGCTGCTATTGAACAAAACATTAGCTGGTTGCTCAGTGGTGAGGCAGTTTTAGCTCTAAAAAAGAATCAACAGCCAGAACAACTTGGTATCAAAAACTATTTTAAAACCATTAAGACGCTTGAGTTATATGATGTAGAAAATATTTATGTGTGTGAAAAATCATTAATAGACTTTAATTTAACAAAAGATAAATTAATCATAGATGTGAAGGTAGCCAGTTTTGAGCAGCAACGTCATTTAATAAGCCAACAAGATCAGGTGGTAACATTATGAGCACACTTCATATATTTGCTAAACCACTTTCTCATTATTGCACCAATACGCTAGCAAATTTAATAGCCGCAGAGGATACTATTCTATTGGTTAGCGATGCTTGCTACAGCAGCACGCAATTTAAGCAATTTTCATCCGCTTTATATTTACTCAATGAAGATGCCACAGCACGAAATATCTCTATAAGCTTGGGCGACATCGCAATCGACTACACGCAATTTGTAGAAATGACTTTAAACACAAAGAACACGATTACTTGGTAAACCATGCTTGAATTTAATAACAAACAAATAGAAACAGACAAACAAGGTTATTTACTTGACTCAAATGATTGGTGTGAAGAGCTTGCACCAATCATTGCTGAGCAAGAGAATATTACGTTAAGTGAACAGCACTGGGAAGTTGTGCACTTTGTGCGTGATTTTTACTTAGAATATAACACCAGCCCAGCAATCCGTATGCTGGTCAAAGCCATGGCCCAAAAACTAGGTGAAGAAAAAGGTAATAGTATGTACTTATATAAACTATTTCCCAAAGGCCCAGCTAAACAAGCAACTAAAATTGCAGGTTTGCCTAAACCGGCTAGGTGTATTTAATGGTAAACAAAGCCAATAGCAAACCACGTCGTAGTAGCGGTCGAACGTATTCAAGGCCCACGCAAAAACGCCAAGTTAAAAAAGCAATTAATCCAGAGCAGCGCAAAGTAGTGCTGTTTAACAAACCATTTGATGTGCTTTGCCAATTTACTGATGATCAAAACCGCAAAACGCTTGCCGACTTTATTAATATTAAAGACGTGTATGCAGCAGGACGCTTAGACAGAGATAGCGAAGGGCTTTTGCTACTTACAAACTGCGGCAAATTACAACATACACTCACTGAACCCAATAAAAAAACAGCTAAAACGTATTGGGTTCAAGTAGAAGGCGATGTCAGTGATGAGGCTATTTTTGCCCTAAACAAAGGCGTAGAACTTAAAGATGGCATGACCAAGCCTGCCAAGGTTAAACGCATTGACGAACCATCAATTTGGCCGCGCACCCCGCCCGTTCGCGAGCGAAAAAACATACCTACCAGCTGGTTGGAAATCTCTATCACTGAGGGACGCAATCGCCAAGTTCGTCGCATGACTGCTCATGTTGGCTTTCCTACTTTACGATTAATTCGTTACAGCATTGGTAACTATACTCTCGATGGTTTGGATAGTGGTCAGTTTAAAGTCGTGAACAATCCAGATGCATAAACCTAATGTCACAGTCGCGGCTATCGTTACATGCGAAGATAAGTTTTTACTTGTTAAAGAACGCGATAAACACACAGGTGAGATCTGTTATAACCAGCCTGCCGGTCATTTGGAGGCAAATGAAACCTTAGCTGAAGCTGCTTGTCGTGAACTTATTGAAGAGACAGGTATTAGCCTTAATGCCAGCCATCTGGTTGGTATTTACAATTTACATGCGGCTAATGGCGTCCATTATATGCGTTTTAGCTTTGCTTTTACTTGCCCAGAGCTATATTTACCATCCCCCCAAGATAATGACATTCTCAGTGCCGATTGGTTTAGCATTGAGCAAATAAGAAACTTACCACTTAGAAGCCCGCTGGTTTTAAAATGCATTGAAGATCATTTAGCTAGTAAAGCCTACCCACTTAGTTTGATTTACCAATAACCGCTGTGATTTTGGCTGGTTTGGGCGTCTAAAAGCATGCTATAATATCGGCCTTTCCATAGCAGTTAAAAAATGACAGCGAATATTATGAGCGAAAATAGTCACATTAAAGTCATCGTGGGTATGTCCGGCGGTGTTGATTCTTCTGTATCAGCGTATTTATTAAAGCAACAAGGCTATCAAGTTGAAGGCCTGTTCATGAAAAACTGGGAAGAAGACGATAATGATGAATATTGCGCTGCAGCTGAAGACCTACAAGACGCACAAGCTGTGTGCGATAAGCTAGGTATTGAGCTTCACACTGTAAATTTTGCAGCCGAATACTGGGACAACGTGTTTGAGTACTTTTTAGCTGAGTACAAAGCAGGCCGTACGCCAAACCCAGACATCATGTGTAATAAAGAAATCAAATTCAAAGCATTTTTAGAATTTGCAGCGCAAGCACTGGGTGCAGATTATATCGCGACTGGTCACTATGTACGCCGCGAAAAACGTGGTGATAAATTTGTCATGTGTCGTGGTCTTGATGACAACAAAGATCAAAGCTATTTCTTGTACACATTAAGCCATGAGCATATTGCACAAACACTTTTCCCTGTTGGCGACATTGCAAAACCAGAAGTACGCCGTATTGCTGAAGAGCAAGATTTAATTACGCATGATAAAAAAGACAGCACTGGTATTTGCTTTATCGGTGAGCGTAAATTTAAAGACTTTTTACAAAAATTCTTACCAGCTCAGCCAGGTAAAATCGAAGATACCGATGGCAATGAAGTGGGTGAGCACGAAGGTTTGATGTACCACACACTGGGTCAACGTAAAGGCCTATTAATTGGTGGCATGAAAGAAGGCTCAGGTGAACCTTGGTACGTTGTAGATAAAGACGTTGAGCGCAACGTACTAGTAGTTGGCCAAGGCAAAGACCACCCTCGCCTATACAGTAATGGCTTAAATGCAAATCAACTTCACTGGGTTGACCGCGAAGGCCCTAAAGGGACTACGCGCTGTACGGTTAAAACCCGTTATCGCCAAGAAGATATCAGTTGTACATTACTCGTTGGTGAAGATGGTATGGCACGCGTGTTATTTGATGAGCCACAAAAAGCCGTGACTCCTGGTCAATCAGCCGTTTTCTATGCTGACGAAGTCTGCTTAGGCGGTGGGATTATTGATTCGGTGATCAAATAATGACAGAACACCAAGTCATGGCGTTAGCTGCCATGTGTCAAGTTGCCAAACAAGTACAAAAAGTTGCGCAATATGGCCAAGGTAGCGACCACGAATTAGAAAAGTTATTAAACTGTATAATTGAAACATCACCAAATAGCCCTGAAGATGTGTATCAGGGTAAACATAATTTACGTGAAGGTTATCGCATTTTGATTGCACAGCTTTCTGCCGGCGCAGACAAAGACGTCGAAATCGTCAAATATGTGGGTGGTTTAATGCAATTAGAACGTGCATTAAGTTCAAAACAAAACAGCTTAAATGAATTAGGTCGTCGCATTGATGATGTTAAACGTCGCCTCGACCATTTTGCTATCACAGATGATACTGTTGTAGCAGCGCTTGCTGATATTTACTCATCGGTGCTAAGCCCCCTTGGGCATCGTATTCAAGTGTACGGCAAGCCAGAGTTATTAAAACAGCAGCTCACGCAAAACAAAATTCGTGCCCTATTATTGGCCGGAATTCGTAGTGCCGTGTTATGGCGACAAATGGGCGGTAAGCGCCGTCATTTTTTCTTTGCAAAAAGAAAAATCCTCGCTATTGCTAAACAATCAATTTAATTATCGTTCAAACTAGACAATTTAGGAGTCATTATGGAGCTTTCAGCGTTAACCGCTATCTCTCCGGTAGATGGTCGCTATGGCAGCAAGACCACGGAACTACGCAGCATTTTCAGCGAATTTGGTTTAATCAAATACCGTGTAACTGTTGAAGTTCGTTGGTTACAAGCTTTGTCTGCAGCAAGCGCAATCACAGAAGTACCGGCATTTAGCGACGAGGCTAATGCTTTACTTAATGCCATTGTTGATAACTTTAGCGAAGCGGATGCTGCACGCGTTAAAGAGATCGAGCGCACAACTAACCATGACGTAAAAGCAGTTGAATACCTACTTAAAGAGAAAGTAGCTGACAACGCAGAGCTAAACGCAGTTAACGAATTCATTCACTTTGCCTGTACTTCAGAAGACATCAATAACCTGTCTCACGGTTTAATGCTTACAGAAGCGCGTGATAAAGTATTACTTCCATACTGTGACCAACTTCTAAATGCATTGAAAGAAAAAGCAGTTGAATACAAGTCAGTTGCGATGATGACGCGTACCCACGGTCAACCTGCTACGCCATCTACAATGGGTAAAGAGTTTGCAAACGTATACATGCGCTTAAAGCGTCAACGTGACCAAATTGCCAAGGTAGAAATGTTAGGTAAAATCAACGGTGCTGTAGGTAACTACAACGCTCACCTTAGTGCTTACCCAGATTACGATTGGCACAGCCACGCTGAGCAATTTGTAACAAGCCTAGGTTTAACATTTAACCCATTCACAACACAAATCGAGCCGCATGATTACATTGCAGAGTTATTCGATGCAGTTGCACGTTTCAACACTGTATTACTTGATTTTGACCGTGACGTTTGGGGCTACATTGCACTAAACCACTTCAAACAAAAAACAATCGCAGGTGAGATTGGTTCATCTACTATGCCTCACAAAGTAAACCCGATTGATTTTGAAAACTCTGAAGGTAACTTAGGTATTGCTAACGCTATCTTTACTCACCTTGCGCAAAAACTACCTGTTTCTCGCTGGCAACGTGACTTAACTGACTCAACAGTGTTACGTAACCTAGGTGTTGGTATGGGCTACACTTTGATCGCTTACCAAGCGACATTAAAAGGTGTAAGCAAACTTGAAGTAAACGAAGCGCGTTTACTAGAAGAGCTAGACCAAAACTGGGAATTACTAGCAGAGCCAATTCAAACGGTAATGCGTAAATATGGTATCGAAAAGCCATACGAAAAACTTAAAGATCTTACGCGTGGTAAGCGCGTAAACCAAGAAATCATGGCTGATTTCATCGATGGTCTTGAGTTACCTGAAGAAGCAAAAGTAGAAATGAAAAAATTAACACCGGCTAATTACATTGGTCGTGCTGTTGAGTTCATCGACAACTTAGCTTAAATTCAAATTAAGACTTAAAAAAGCGAAAGGCCTTCCTTTCGCTTTTTTTATATCAATTCGCTTAGGTCATGTTATGTATCAATTAACCATCAATTCATTAACCCAAGAGCAATTTTTAGCTGAGTATTGGCAAAAAAAACCATTACTTATTAAGCAAGGCTTCAAAGATTTTGCTGATCCTATTGAGCCCGAAGAACTTGCTGGGCTTGCCATGGAAGAAAGCATTGAATCACGTATTGTGACCAATCACTCAGATGATTGGCAAGCATACCATGGTCCATTTGAAGACTTTAGCTTGCTAACTGAGAAGCACGCTACGTTACTCGTACAAGCGGTTGACCATTGGCATAACGATGCAGCGCAACTACTGGAACCATTTCGCTTTATTCCAAACTGGCGTATCGATGACTTGATGATCAGCTACTCTACGCCGGGTGGTGGCGTGGGTCCGCATTTAGATCAATACGATGTGTTTATTATTCAGGGCGAAGGTAAACGCCATTGGCGCGTTGGTTTACCTGATGCGAACTTAAAACAATTTGCGCAAAATAAAAGCTTATTACAAGTTGAGCAATTTCCTGCCGTGATCGATTGTGTGTTAGAACCGGGTGATATTCTTTATATTCCACCAGGCTGCCCGCACGAGGGTTACGCTGTTGAAAATGCACTTAATTATTCTGTAGGTTTTAGAGCACCAAACCAACGCGACTTGTTATCCCAATTTGCAGATCACCTGATTGATACTGAGCTTGGTAATCAACGATATGGTGATCCAGAGCTAAAATTACGTGCCTCAAAAGGTGAACTAAGCCAAACTGAAGCCGAAAAAGTGAAGCAATTAATGATTGCTGCAATCAATGATGACTCAGTATTTAAGACATGGCTTGGTAATAGTATGAGCCAGCCAAAACATGAAATGGACCTAGCACCACTAGAAGAACCATACACGCTTGATGATGTAAAAGCACTGTTAGATGATGATATGCTCATTTTTGAACGCTTAGGTGGCACACGTGCAATTTATCAAATCATCGATGATAAAGTGCTTTTTAGTGTTAATGGGGTCAATTATATGCATGATCTAGAAGATCTTTCTCTAATAAAAAGATTAACAGACCAAACATCACTGACCGCTAACGACATAAATAGTTCAAAAAATAACCACATTTTCCTAAAAACTTTTACTACACTATTAAATGAGGGTATTTGGTTTTGTTAGGAGCGTGTTTATATGGGCTACATGATAGATGAAGTTGAATGGAGTATCGACAAGGAACTATTGCAACAAATCCGAGAGAGGGTATTTGTTTGCGAATTACATATTCCAAAACACGTCGAATTTGACCATTTAGATAAAACGGCTCATCACGTACTTGTTACTGATGAAAGTAATAAATGTCCAGTTGCGACTGGGCGCTTGTGTAATGATGGCTTAATTGGTCGGATTGCTGTGTTACCTGAACACCGTAACCGATCAGTTTACAAATCATTATTGAATTACTTAGTAGGTTTAGCTGAAAAACAAGGCTGTGATTGCGTTAGTATCAATTGCATATTAAATGAAGTTGATCGATTTAAACGAAATGGGTTTTCGGCTGATGGCTTAGTATTTATGGAGGCAGGAATTCCAAGACAACGGATGCTTTGCCCTATCAAGCAATTTGATACGCGGCCATTCACTTTGGTGCACTAGATGGTTTAAAAAGCTGAATATAATTATTCAGCTTTTTTATTTAAAGTTAAGCTGGCTCATTTTGCCACATATCATCTTTTTCGAATAACTCATACAAACCATGAGCGCGGTTAATAAGTAAATTAGCAAAATCTACTTTGGTCTTATCTACAGCGCCTGACTGCATTAGTTGATCAGCCTTTAGTTGCCATTGCATTGAGAAATATCTAAGTACTTCACGGGCATTGGTTGCTGCACTTGCTTCTGCGTGATCGGTTGGTAAACGCCCTGTGATAACCCAATAGCTTTTACCATTTTGTGCTTTAAACTTCCAAATAGCCACTAATGGCGCAATGAAACGGCTTTCTTTCTCAACAACAGTTTGCGGGATAACGCCTTTTTCAGCTAAATGCTTTTGTGCATTCTGGAAACATTCTCTTTGCCACATAACACTTTGTTTTTGCGCTTCGGCTTGTTCTTCTGGTGTTAATGGTCTTGCTTGTTTTTGTTCCATGGTGGTTACTCTTTTACAACATTTCTGACACTTTAAGGTTTAAAATGGCGCTGTGCAAGTGTTTACGGGCAATCAAAGGGCATTTTAATTTACTTGCCTACTATTCAGTCAACTCAGAAAGAAGAGTTAGGCTCTGTTAAAAATTGCAGCTCTTCAGGTGTTGATTCACGACCTAAAAATGCGTTGCGGTGTGGATAGCGACCAAACCTATCAATAATAACTTTGTGCTTTAGTTCAAATTCATAATTACTCATGCCTTTAAACAATTGCTCAGCCTGCTGATGAATAACTTTGGATTCACTATGCATAAACGGCATATAAATAAACGCAGCTTGAGAGCTGGGTAACTTTTTATCAAAGCCAAGTTCAATTGCTCTTTGCGCTAAGGTTAATGCTTGTGGATCTTGGCTAAAAGCCTGTGCAGTATTTCGATAAATATTGCGTGAAAACTGATCTAACACGATAATTTCAGCTAAAGAGCCTAGGGCATCCACTCGCCAGTCAGCGTACTCGCCAGCGATAACTTGCAATAGACATTCTGAAAACTTAACCGTAATTAATGCATCAGTGTCATCAGATTGCTTATACCAAGCATCTGAGCCTAATTCATTAAACCAAAAATCGATAATCCTTTGCTTATCCATAAACATTCCTTAATTACCCAGTACTTTTGCTGGGTCTACTCGGGTTGCTTGCCACGCAGGGTATAATGTTGCCAAAATAGCGAGGACAAAAGTAACAATCACCGTGATAACGATATCTTGCCAAACTAGTTTGCTGGGTAAAAACTCAATGAAATAAACACCTTGTAATGGGTTGTCACCTAACAAATAACTGATCCACGAGAATAATTCACTGATATTTAATGCAAGCATAACACCTATAATCGTTCCAAGTATTACGCCAATAAGTGCTTGCGTAAATCCTTGCATAACAAAGGTGGCTAAAATCGTACTGTCTTGTGCTCCCATGGTTTTCAAAATCGCAATATTTGCCTGTTTTTCGCGTACTTCCATAACAAGTGATGAAACAATATTAAAACTAGCTACGGCAATAATTAAAAACACCACGATATACACAATAGTTCGAACCATTTGAATATCTTGATATAAGCTGCCTTGCGTTCTGAACCAACTAGAGACATAGACATAATCTGGGATAACTTGCCCCACCCGCATAGCGGTTTGGTGAGCAGCAAATACATCAGCTACTTGTAACCGTAAACCGGTTACTTGGTTTTCATCGAAACTCAGTACACTTTGCGCTTTGTCGAGGCGAATAAAAGCCGCTGTTTCATCAATTGGGCCGCCCATTTTAATAATACCCGCAAGATTCAAACTCACCCGCTTTGGAGCAAGTAAGGTGTTACTTTGCTGGTTTATCTGTGGGATTAATAAGGTAACTGGGTCGCCAATTTTAAGACCTAACCGATTGACTATTTGTTGTCCTAAAAGTACATCTTCTTGTTGTAACTGACTAACTAAGCGCCCTTCTGTAAATTGGTTTAACGCCGATACTTGGTTTTCAAACTCTGGGCTAACGCCACGCACTTCAACCGCTTTTAACTCACTTTTAAACTGCGCCATGCCGTTGACACTAATAAAAGGTGCTGCACCTGTTACACCGGCTTGAGAGCGCAATAAAGCAACTTTTGACTGCCAATTATTGATTGGTTTATTAGGAGCAACGTATTCAACCTGCGGTACAACCGATAAAAGCCGATGCACTAGTTGTTGCTCAAAGCCATTAATCACTGATAGAGCAACAATCAATACGGCGACTCCCAAAAGTATGCCGATTGTCGATGCTTTAGCAATAAAGCTTACAAAGCCATTTTGCCCCTCTTTTTGGCCACTGTGAGCGCGAAATCGTTTTGAAATAAAGGCACTAAGCAACATGCTGAGACTCTTTAATTGCAAGCTTACCATCATCTAAATAGGCAATTTTGCCTAGTTTATCTGCAAGCTCTAAATCATGGGTTACCACAACAAAACTAGTTTTTAAGCTGGTATTTAACTCTTTAATCAAGTCATAAATCTTAATTGCGTTTTGTTTATCTAAGTTACCCGTTGGTTCATCGGCTAGCACCAATGCAGGCTCTGTTACCAATGCACGTGCTATTGCAACCCGCTGCCTCTCACCACCTGACAACGCCGATGGTTTATGTTCGCAACGATGAGATAACCCTACTTTATCAAGCATGTTGAGGGCTTTTTCGTTTGCCGCTTTTGCGCTTAAACCTTTAATTAAAAGTGGCATAGCAACATTTTCAATGGCAGTAAATTCCATTAATAAATGATGGAATTGGTAAATAAAGCCCAAATTTTCGTTGCGGAAACTCGCTTGTTGTTTTCGGTTTAATTTAGCAACCTGTTGACCTTTGATTTCAACGGTTCCATCCGTCGCATTATCTAAGGTGCCTAATATATGCAATAAAGTACTTTTACCAGAACCAGAACTACCTACAACGGCTAACATTTCGCCCTGATTGAGCGTTAAATCAACCCCTTTTAAGACTGCAACCTGATTATCACCATCTTGATACACTTTATTAAGCTGCTGACAATTAATCACTAAATCACTCATAACGTAATACCTCTGCTGGATTCACTTTTGCAGCTTTTCGGGCAGGATACAAAGTAGCTAAAAAGCTCATAGCAATACTCCCTGCGGCAATTAGGCTCAAACTCATAACATCAAATTTAACGGGTAAACTCACACCCGCTAATAAATTAATGCCTAACATATTCAATAACTCATTTATATTGCTACTTAATAGCACGCCAAGTAACGCACCAATGCTGGTGCCAATAACACCATTGTATAAACCTTGGATCATAAATACATGCTGAACTTGCAAAGGAGTTAAACCCAGCGTTTGTAAGATAGCCACTTCACTTTGTTTTTCACTTACCATCATGGTTAATGCAGAAACTATATTAAACACCGCAACAAGCACAATTAAACCAAGTAACATAGACATAATGCGCTTTTCCATCGCCACAGCGGCAAATAATGTCCCTTGACTAGCTCGCCAATCAGTTACTGTGTAATCATTTAAAATTGCTGTTTGAGATTGCAATACTTGCTCTACGGAAAAAGGTTCGTACAAAGAGATACTCAAGTTGGGTGCTGCTGATTTTGCCAGCTTTAAAACTCGGCCTAACGAATAACCACTGGTAAATGCCAATGACATATCAATTTCAGATTGTGTTTCATACAGTGCCGCAACGGTAAACAAACGTTGGCTAGGTACTCGACCAAGGGGTGTATACGAACTGGCATTTGGCATGATCACCCGTACTTTATCCCCAAGCGAAATACCCAATTTACGGCTTAAATAGCGGCTAATCGCAATGTGATAGTTACTGTCCATTACTTGTGACCAATTGCCAGCAACAATTTTATCTTTTACATTATACAGGGAGCTTCCTTCATCATAGAGCCCTTGCAATAACACGCCGTGTAAATCTTGGTTGGTTTGCAAAATGGCTTCGCCATGGCGATAAAGGTTAACTTGTTTAATATCTTTAGAGTTTGCTAGTTGCTGCTGTAACTGCAACATGGTTTCTTTCGAATTATCTTCAGCTGATACTTCGATATGGGGAATTAAACCGAGCATGTTAGTTTTAAGGTTATTCTCAAAACCATTCATAACCGAACTAACTGTAAACAAGGCCATTAAGCCAATAGCAATGCCCGCAATAGAAAAAAAAGAGATGAATGAGATAAAGGCATTACCCTTTGAAGAGCGACTATATCTCAGCCCTATAAAAAGGCTAACAGGTTGAAACATAATAAGTTATGAATATTCCAAGGGCTAAATATGCGCTCATGTTAGCATAGATTTAGCCAGCATGGGATGCGCGAAATTGTAAAAAATAATTATAAATCTGATACTTGAACAGTAGCGACCAAATGGTCAAGTAATGCTTTTACATTGGTTGCTATAAATTGCCTAGGTGGGTACACCCCCCATACACCTTCAGGTGCAGGTGCAACATTCGAAAGTACAGCGGTCAACTTGCCATTGGCTAGGTGCTCATTGACATAATAATCCGGTAATTGCACGATGCCTAACCCTTTAATAGCTGCATCCACCAATGCCCAACCACTATTACATGCTAAACGCCCAGCCACTTTAATATGCTTATCTTGGCCCTGCTCTTTTACCCGCCAGTAGCTGTTATTACCGATGAGGCAATGGTGCTGACTTAATTCACTGACACTGTGCGGTTGACCATAATTATTTATGTATTCAGGACTACAACATATAACCAGCCTGCGTTGGCTAATGCGCCGAGCTTTTAAAGATGAATCCTTTAGGTGACCAAGCCGAATAGCTAAGTCATACCCTTCTTCTAATAGATTGACTTGCTCATTACTTAAATGACTGATTACTTCAATATCTGGGTGCTTTTGCATAAATGTATGCACCGCAGGCATTATGTAGCTTTCACCATACATGACAGGGGCTGTCAGCTTGATGCTGCCTTTAGGTGTCAGTTGCTGCTCGGCAAGCAGTGCCGTGGCATCATCCATAGCATGCTGTAACTGTTTTGTTTGATGCGCAAACACTTGTCCCTCTTGCGTTAGGACTACTTTACGGGTCGTTCGGGTTAGCAATTGTGTGTTTAATCGTTCTTCTAATTGACTCACATAACGGCTTACATGCGCCACTGACATACCCAGCAGTTTACTTGCTTTTGTAAAACTACCGGTTTCGGCTACCGCTAAAAATTCATCAATTCCGTGCCAACGATTCATTATTACCATACTGTAAAAGTATTTTAATAAAACGAAGATTATCATTCATTGAGAAATAAATAAAATAGACTAAGTTTATTACTTACTTCCAACAACTATAAGGGAACGTTATGACTGATTTTATTAAATCAAAAGCGGCTATCGCTTGGGGTCCAAATCAACCACTCTCAATTGAAGAAGTGGATGTAATGATGCCTAAAAAAGGCGAAGTACTGGTAAAGATTGTTGCAACAGGTGTTTGTCATACCGATGCATTCACTTTGTCTGGTGAAGACCCTGAAGGTATTTTCCCAGCAATCCTAGGCCATGAAGGCGGCGGTATTGTTGAAGCTGTTGGTGAAGGCGTAACGCACGTTGAAGTAGGCGATCATGTTATTCCTCTTTACACTGCTGAATGTGGCGAGTGTAAGATGTGTAAGTCTGGCAAAACAAACTTATGCTCTGCGGTACGTGAAACGCAAGGTAAAGGTTTAATGCCAGATGGCACAACGCGTTTCTATAAAGATGGTCAACCAATTTATCACTACATGGGTTGCTCTACTTTCTCTGAATACACTGTATTACCTGAGATTTCACTTGCTAAAGTGAGCAAAGAAGCACCTCTTGAAGAAATTTGTTTACTTGGTTGTGGTGTAACAACCGGCATGGGTGCTGTGACTAAAACAGCAAAAGTTCAAAAAGGCGATACTGTCGCTATTTTTGGCCTTGGTGGTATTGGTTTATCTGCCATCATTGGTGCAACTATGGCTGGCGCAAGCCGTATTATTGGTGTTGATATCAATACCAGCAAGTTCGAACTAGCTACTAAATTAGGCGCAACTGATTTAATCAATCCAAATGACTACGACAAACCAATCCAAGAAGTCATTGTTGAAATGACTGACGGCGGTGTTGATTTCTCATTTGAATGTATCGGCAACGTTAATGTTATGCGCTCTGCCCTTGAGTGTTGTCACAAAGGTTGGGGCGAATCAGTAATTATCGGTGTTGCAGGCGCAGGTCAAGAGATCTCTACCCGTCCATTCCAACTGGTAACAGGCCGTGTATGGCGTGGTAGCGCATTTGGTGGCGTTAAAGGTCGCTCTGAGCTACCAGAGATTGTTGAGCGCTATATGAATGGTGAGTTTGCGTTGAATGATTTCATCACACACACCATGAAACTGGAAGATATCAATGAAGCTTTCGACTTAATGCACGAAGGTAAGAGTATTCGCTCAGTTATTCATTATTAATCTTTTAATTTTGCGCTAGGTTACTACCTAGCGCTTTTGTTTCAAGGATGTGGTTATGCTAGAAAACATAAGCTCAACAAAAGTCAGCGGTGGCTGGCATAAACAATATACCCACCAAGCTAACAGTACACATTGTGCCATGCGCTTTGCTATATTTTTACCGCCTGGTGCCAGCGAAACGAATAAAGTACCTGTAATGTATTGGTTATCAGGTTTAACCTGCACTGATGAAAACTTTATGCAAAAAGCGGGAGCTTTTAAAAAAGCGGCTGAACTAGGTATTGCTATCGTCGCCCCAGATACTAGCCCGCGCGGTGATAATGTTCCTGACGACGAAAACTACGATTTTGGTCAAGGTGCAGGCTTTTATGTTAATGCAACCCAAGCACCTTATAATGTGCATTACAACATGTACGATTATGTTGTTGCTGAGTTACCAGCACTGATTGAGGCGCACTTCCCTGTTACTAACAAAAAAGCCATTGCCGGACACTCTATGGGTGGTCATGGCGCGCTAATGATTGCACTTAAAAACCCTAAGCAGTACGTTAGCGCTAGTGCTTTTAGCCCGATTGTGAACCCGATGAATTGCCCTTGGGGTGAAAAGGCGTTTAGCAATTACCTTGGCAGTGATAAAGCAAATTGGCTCGAATACGATAGCTGTGAATTAATGAAAAAAGCAATTGCTGACGATTATTTACCGATGCGTATTGATCAAGGTGAAGCCGATAACTTCTTAACTGAGCAACTCAAAACCGAGAACTTATTTGCTGTCGTGAACGAAAAAGATTACCCAGCTGAAATTAACATGCACGCTGGTTATGATCATAGTTACTTCTTTATCAGCAGCTTTATTGATGAACACCTAATGTTTCATCAAAAGTATTTGTAATAAGTAATGACTAGTGTGAGGTCTTTATTTCCTCACACTCTTTGATACTTTGACTGATTTGCCTGCAAACCAGTTGCGGTTCTTTGTCTTTCGGTTTTAATAAGCCAATCACAGCACTGTCAATTTCAAAACCTAGCTTTGCGAATGAGAAACCCTCGGGATCTTTTATTGTAGTCTTAGCATGATTTGCATTTGTATTTCCAAGCTTAGTTGATGGTGAGTTTTTTGCAGAACCATCAATAAAGGCTCCCGCCAAGGTACACCCCGTTAATTGATAAATTAGTGAGTAGATAACAAGTTTTGAGAAGTTAATCTTCATTGTTAAAGCTATCCATCATTGTAGGTCTTTTTTCGGTTCAGCTTTAACCACAACACATTCTTTTATGACATGGTTTATTTGACAACAATTAAGCATGGGTCCTCCAATACACTTAAGCTTATTTTATGAGCATAATAGCAAACGCTTAATTTTACTGTAAGAAAATGTAGTGATACCAACTCGCTTAATTAAGTGATCTACTTTGAGGTAATTGTTCTTGGGTTGGTATTAATCACAAATATCGCGAATAAACTCTTTTAAAAAACCAACCAGCTGCAATAAAAATATTAGTAAGAAAGGTAAAGCGCCTAAAATTGCAACGCTACGATTTAAGGGCTCATCTTGTAACAGCAATAATGAAAAGCTGCATATAAATAAAGCAAAACACCATGCGTAGAGGGTCACACGATTATTTTTCGCTCCAACAAGCTCTCTTATCACTAAAATTGCAGAGTCAGCTGAGGTTGCCACAAATACCAATAGTAATAACAAACTTGACCAAATAAACACGGTCCCTTGCCAACCTAATTGATGAAAAAATACAAATAGGCCTTGGCTGTAATCTTGTCTAATTGCAGCTAAAATGCCTGCTTGATTGAGTCTATCCCATTCAATCGCTGCGCCTGAAAAAGTCGCAAACCAGATAATTGTGACTAAAGTTGGAATGCACACAACCGCCATAATAAATTGCCAAACCTTACGCCCCTGACTAATTTTGGCTAGAAACACGCCGACGAATGGTCCCCACGCTAACCACCAAAAGTAGTAGTTATATGTCCAATGATTGGCCCAATCTGGTGTTTTTAATTGGCTATCAAATTGCCAAGTGCCGGTCGCAAGTAACTGTAAATAGTAGCCGGTTCCATCTAATGCAATTTTAATAATAGGCGCAATCGGCACCACTATTAGCAACCAAACGAGCAAACTAAATGCCAAAAGCACATTAAATATGCTCAGTGATTGCACACCGCGACGTAAACCAAACTTAACCGACAGAGAATAAATAACTGCTAACAAACAAACGATTAAAGACCCAACTAATAATGTTGAAGTAACACCCAACTCGATCTCAACACCTTTACTGATCAGTAAAGTTGAATTTGCTATGGTCCCCACTACACCAAAAAATATCGAGAGCACCGCAGTTAATTTTACAATAAACGAGACTGTATATTTTGCAGACCTATCAAACCGGTTGCCAAGTGCCGTTAAAACAGGAGCACATATATCTCCTGACTTACCACTGTACTGTGTTAACCCGCCAAGAACTAATGCAAAGACTGCATAAAGAGCCCAAGCATGAGCTCCCCAATTGACCAAGGTTAAAGCCAAGCTACTTGCTAGTCTGTCTGGGTATAAGCTTTGTTTAAGTGGTGGGTCAAGGGAGTGTAATGCAGGCTCTGCTACACCCCAAAAAACCAACCCTGAGCCCATTCCAGCAGCAAACAGCATAGCAAACCAACCAAAGTTTGAATACTCGACAACAGCATGTTCGCCACCAACTTTGCGGCTTCCTAATGGACTTACGGCTAATATTATGATGGCAAACAATAAAAAATTGATCATCAAGAAAAAGCTACTACCTATCCACTTTAAAACCATTTGTACAAACGGTTGTACTTGCTCAGTGATAATGTCCGGCAATATAACAGCAATGAGAGCACCAAACATACACAGTGCAAGCGCGGTCTTTTCAAGAGGTGAGGTGGAATGTTTCAAAGTGAAGCCTATTTATTCAGCGTGATTAGCATACTGTTAGCATGGCTGAAATTCAAACAGCCAAAAGACTGAAAAAATGACATAGCAATGCGTAAAAAGCGCAAATTATACCAAGCCTTACTTTTTAAAACCCGGCTACATGTCCCTAGTTTCCTCATTTTATTAAATTTGTTGATCGGGTATTGAAATTGCAGCTCAGTCAAAATTAACATCGCAAGGAGCTAAGTATGGACTTTAATTTTGATTGGTATGAAATTCTCGATAATTTAATTCACTTAGGGATTGCATATTTACTTGCCTTGCCCATGGCATTTGACCGTGAAAAAACCAGTAATGGCGCTGGTCTTCGAACTTTTCCGTTAGTAGCCGTTGCATCTTGTGGTTATGCATTAGTAGGCATGTCTGTATTAACAAGCTCAGAGGCAGAATCAAAAGTACTAGAAGGGATTATCACAGGTATTGGCTTTATCGGTGGCGGTGCCATTTTGAAGAACAAAAATTCAACTTATGGAACAGCCACAGCAGCCAGTATTTGGAATATGGGACTTATTGGCATAGCTGTGGCATTCAGTCGCTACGAAATTGCCTTTTTAATGGCATTAATTAATTTCGTAACGCTAAGGTATGTTAAACGCTTAAAGTAAACAGCTAACTAGCATCGTATTTAGAGTTAACAATGGCATACCCGGTTTGTTTAACTTTAATTTCAGCTGGGTTTGCAGATTTAACTAATAAACCGCAGCGTCTGCTTTGCTCATCAATAACATAGTTAACTAACTCACTGGCTTCAAGATCAATGACTTGATCAGCACAACGGATCTGTAATTTAGATACATCACTTGCGCCCTCTATCTTGATAGAACCGCGAGACAAAGATAAATAAGACAGCTTATCTTTTGAAACATTAATTTGTGAATTGATTTGCGGTGTGCGGGCTAACAAGTCATCAATTTGCTTAATTGTAGCAAGCTTGTTTTCTTCTGAGAATTCTTTACCTTCGATATTATCAAGTGCATAAATAGCATTGTAAGCGAGGTTAAAATCGCCCTTAAAGCTATACCACTGCAGAGCACTTTTAGCGACTAAATACTGAATATCTGTTGGTAATTTTGCTCGCAATAAATAGGCTATCGACAATTGCTCATCAAAGCCAAACCATTGCTGTTGGTAGTAATAAAATTGACTTTTTAACCAAGCAAATAACGCCTGCTCAGAGGTGTTTTTGGTATGATCTTTATATAACTTAGCCAATGCCTGCTCAGCTTTTTTAAACTCTTTGGCTTGCAGCATTTTATTAATTTCATCGTATTCATTAATAAAACCACGGCTCGCTTTATCATTTGAGTAACCGTTAAAATATTTCCCTACTTCAAATGAAAATAGATACCCACCTTCAACTGTTTTACCCTCTTTAGTGGCTGGTGCAAACTCTAAATTAGTTAAATATTTCTCTGCGTTTTCTTCACTACCACGGGTATCGGAGGCCATGATCACTTCAATGTCTTTCGCTTTACCTTGTGTGTCAACTACATACGACATTAACGCCCACCCTTCTAATCGAGAGCCATTGTAGCTACCAGCAAAACGCGGATTTTGATTTTTAACGATATAGGCCGATGTAGCAGCTTGTACGTCAATACCTAAGTCATTAACGTCTCGTGCTAAAGTATGTGTTGGTAATCCGATTAGTGAACAAAGTACAGCAAATTTAGTAAGTTTGATCATGAGTAATTGCTCCTATTCCCTTAGATAGGAACATTTATAGCACTAAAAAAGGCGCTTTAAAAGCGCCTTGCTGTCAAGAATGTGCTTAAACATGTCTTGATCTTAAAACATATCCTGGTATGGGTTTGATTTTGTTAACAAAATCTTCTTATCAAAACCAGGGATTGTCATTGAATCTTCACAAATTTCAATGTCATTTTCGTCAATTAGTCCATCACCAAAACGATATATAAGCTCATAATGACCTAAATCAGCCTGTTTTTGGTAGTCAGCTTGGGCTTGTGCAACTTGAGTATGACGGTCTTGATATTGCGCCATAACCGCATCACCATGACGCTTTGCTAGCATTTTTAATGTGATTGTTGGTGAAAGTACTGTTGCCGTTGCGTTATTACCACCAAATCCTTTAGAGTTAATAAATGCAATGTCCATTGCATCGCATTGGTAATGTTGAGTACGAATATCTAAATGCTCGCTATAAACGTCATCCGCCACTTTATCGATTGTCGTGATACCCGGCATAATATTATGACTGAACACACCTAACGCCATAGCTAACTGATCTCCACTAGCTGGCGCTATAGTATGACCCACATACGCCTTAGGTGCTGCAACCTTCCAATTATCAATCGCAAATGTCTGTGCTACTTTATGATAAATTAATGATTCTGTTACGCGATTTTGTGGCGTGCTCGAGCCATGTGCCAAAATAAAGCTTCGTTTTTGTACCGCTTCTTGACCAACAATACTGCTCGCCAATGCAACAGATTTAGCCATTGTAATATAGTTACCAGGACCCGGCGCTGTGATTGATTTTTTAATACCATCTGCGTTGACAAACACATCAACAACGCTACCTAACACATCAGCACCTAACTCTAATGCCAGTGCATCATCCATTAAAATTGCAACCTGTGCACCTTCACCAATAGTAAAGCCACAGTTTTCACCGAATGGACGACTTGTGCGGCGATGATCAACCACATCAGTATTATCAAGACGCTTTAAACCTTCTTCATTTGCAAGTGCACTCATATTACCAAAACCTTCAACGATTTCTGGCGTAATAGCACACTCAACAGACGCTACGATAGCTACTCGTGTACGACCCGCTTGAATATCGTTTACTGCGGCACGCAGGTTATATAAAAACGTGGCGCACGCGCCTGATGTGGTAAAAGTTGTACCCACATTACCTGTTACATAGGCATTGATAAAGTCAGTCGACATGGTGTTTAAGCCAAGTGCAAGCTGTTTAGTACTTACGCGATCGCCCTGTTGACGCGCACGTATCAATCCACCAAAACCCTCATCATCAACTTGACCTGCCACAGAAGCTGAGTATGTACCAATTTGATCAGGCTCAACACTGTTCATTACCTGCTGCCACGGCAGACCTGTTGAACGAATAGCATCGGTTGCGGCAAAGATAGTTGCTTGTAAGCCTCTTGGTTGATAACGGCTGTTATACATAGCTGAAGGTTCAAAACCTGTCGGTAATTGACCTGCCGCTTTAATTGGATTATCACGCGTGCTGTCATGCTTGATAGCAAGATCAGCACTAATAGTGACTTTCACTTTTTTATCACTAAGGTCTTCGACCTGCCAACTTGCTGGCACTGGAGATGGTAAATCACGACGGCGCGTTTCAAAAACAATCTGTTGTTCATCAGACGCTGTTAACGTCATTTTTTGCTGCCATGGCGTTGCATCTACATCGAAGTGGTTTTTTTCAATTTTACGAATAAGTGTGCCAGCTAAAATTTGCTCGCCAAATTGTGTTTCAATATCTGCTTCATTGACGGTATTACCATTTGCATCTTTTAAAACACCGTCTGTCAATGTAACTAAATTCATTAAAGTCGCTAAGCCTAAAAATGTCTCCTGACGGGCTTTTGCGTCCAAGCTGTCTAACACGATACGACGATAACCTTGATGAAAAGAAGTGCGGCCAGCGGCATTAATACCACCCATACCAACAATAACGGGTAATGCTGTCATAATTTACCTTGAGAAAACGTGTTACGATAATTCGCTTAAGTTTAAATGGATTACCAACGCTTCTTTATGCTTAAATAGCCAAATATTATGCATGAAATGCCAAAAACAACTGGTCGGAGCAATTAAAGTGACAAAACTTCAACAAACTAAAGCCACCGAAATCAGTATCTTGGTTTATCCCCATTTATTAATTACCAGCCTCACGCTACCAATTGAGATGTTGAGGGCTGGCGAAGCGTTTGCTAAAAGCCATCATCAGTCTCAACAGTTTTGCCCTCTAAATATCAACTTAGTAGCCAGTAACTTTGCGCCTATACCCAACAGAACGGGGCTGGCAATTATACCTGACTGTGAAACAGTCACCGCCCCTACAAGTGATTTAATAATTGTACCTGGCATCTGGCGTAATCCGCGTCCTGTCGTCAATAAACAAAAAAAATTAGTGCAATGGTTAAAGGATTCATGGCAGCAAGGAAGTCATATTATTGGTGTAGGCACAGGTAATTGTTTAGTTGCAGAAGCAGGATTACTGGATGGTCACCCTGCTACCACTCACTGGCATTACGCAGAACAATTTAAACGTGACTACCCTAAAGTCCAGCTCAAGCCTGACTTTTTCATCACGCAATCTGAGCGCATGTACACGGTTGCGAGTTTAAATGCGCTTGCCGATGTTATTGTGCATATTATTAGTCAATATTACGGCCGAGAAGCTGCACAACATGTTGAACGTAATTTTTCCCATGAAATCCGTAAGCCATATGAAGATCAACGTTATCTTGAGGGAGCTGTCGATAAGCATCCTGATGAACTCATTGCTCAAATACAATTTTGGTTGAAAAACAACCTAACATCAGATTTGTCTTTGCAAGAGATTGCAGCACAATTCAACCTAAGCTATCGCACCTTTACTCGACGCTTTCGCCAAGCCACCAGCCAAACCCCCATTGAATACTGGCAACAACTTCGCGTGCAAACAGCAAAAGAATTACTCGCCTCTTCAAACTTATCGATTCAAGAAGTCGCACTTGAAGTCGGGTATAACGACCAAGGTCATTTAACACGGGTATTTAAGAAAGTACTATCACAAACTCCTAGTGAATACAGAACAGTTGTGCGACGTAAGTTATTCGGATAACGAGTAAGATAAACTCAGAAATTTTTGAAAATATCATTTAAGTCAAGCATTAATTTGCCGAAATTAAATTTGTAACTAAGCTTTCAGATAGCAGTAATTTTTTCTCTGAGTCGGAAATAATGTATCAACCTGATTATAATGAATTAGTACAAAGTTGGAATAAAACCCTTGAGGTTTTAGCGATGTTTGCAAAAGTGCCCGTTGCTTTAATTATGAAAGTTGAAGACAACGTTATCAGTGTTTTTTCAAAAAATGATCATCTCGAAAATCCCTATAACATCGGTGATTGTGAAAGCTTAGATGGCTCTGGCCTATATTGCGAGCATGTCATAAAAACGCAAAAGCTATTATCAATATCTAACGCACTGGTTGATGAAAATTGGAAAGATAACCCTGATATAAAGTTAAATATGATTTCTTACTTGGGGTTACCTATATCAGCCGGCGATGCGACCCCTTTTGGTACGATATGTATTTTAGATAATAAACCGCATAGTTACAGTGAACCTGTTATTAAATTACTTGAAACCATCAAGCATAGTTTTGAAGCCCAACTAAAATTACTTCATCAGCAAAAACAAGCATTTGAACAACTACAGTTCGAGGAGTTGGCTACTCTAATAAGAGGGATTGCCCATGAACTCAACACCCCACTCGGTAATTGCATAACCGCAGTTGATGTGGCTAATTTATCAATTACTAACACGCACCAAAGTCTTGAAAATAAAAGTTTAGGCCAAAAAGCTCTATATAAGGCTCTTGAAACAATGGCTAATACTAATGAGTTATTAACACGGAACCTCACCACCTGTGCCCATAAAATACGTATTTTACAAGACTTGCTATACACAAAAGCTCAATCATCAAAGTCTCCCTTTAGCCTCAAACAGTTAGCTGATACATTAACTAACCATTTAACACAACCACTTAAAGATACGAATGCCAAGCTTGAGGTTAGTTACTCGCCTTCCAAGTCAGAATGTGAAATTGAAATAGATTTACTAAAACAAGTGCTGTTCATTTTGCTACAAAACTCTATGGAGCACGCATTTTTAGGCGTTGAAAAACCACGAATCAAAATTGATATGCAAGATTACAATGGTATATTGAAAATTCATTACACTGACAATGGCATCGGAATCGAAGATGATCAGATCAACGCTATTTTTACACCTTTCTATAAAGGAAAAAACAACCATACAGGAATGGGGTTAGGTCTTAGTATTGCTAAAAAAATTGTAACGCAGCAACTACAAGGTAATATCTCAGTAATAGATAGCAACGAGGGAGTACACTTTTTATTAAGCCTGCCAAAATAGTGAGTAGTAAATTGCAGAAAATGACTATTTTCAAATGGTGCCTTTTAGCCCATATTTCTTTTTGCAGTTTAACTTTATTTGCAGAACCAAATTATCAAGAAGTAAAACAGTTAATTGACCTACATTTTATCCATAAAACTGATTATGCTAATAAAGCAGCTTATCTCGAATATGGTAACTTAAACCTAAAATCACTCATAAAATCACTTAATGAGCCACACTCTTACCTAAAAGTTAAAGGTTTAAATACAACTTTCTTTAGTGCAAAAAAACGCTGTGTTAATAACAGTAAAATTAAGCTGAATTTTCAAAAAGGTAAACTTGCTTATCTAAAAATTTCCAGTATTGGCTCAACGACCACGAAAGAGAAATCTCAATATGTTAGTAATTCAATCAATAAGATAAGATCTCAAGATAACGAGAACTCTCGATACTGGATTATTGATTTAAGAAAAAATAGCGGCGGCAATATGTGGCCTATGTTACAAGCACTTTCCCCTTTTTTCGACGCTACACAGACATTAGGTGAATTCCATTTGTCATCTGGAAGCATTACTAGATTTGGTTTTAAAGATGGAATAGCCCATGAAAGCTCGCTACAAAAAATCAATTTCCAACCAGATACCTATCATTTAAAACATCAGCCTATTGGAATTTATGTTTTGATTGATTCTAGTGTCGCAAGTTCAGCTGAAGCTTTAGCAATTGGCCTATCATCGCTTGAAAATGTAACACTCGTTGGCGAGAAAACGTGTGGCTTAGCTACCGTCAATACTCCGTTTGAGCTCAGTGACGGAAGTATTCTTGTTTTAACAACAGGCGAGATGGCCAATATTCATGGTCAAACGTTTAAAAATGGCATCACACCGAGTATGAGTAGTCTAGAATTTATTAGGCTAATCAAAGACTTTGGAGAATAAAATTTTGCTAGCTTGTGGGCAGCCTCTGTCTTCATAACCCACTATTGCATAACTATTTTTAATCAGCATACTCAGCATTGCAGGAAAACGGTTCATCGACTTAACTTTAATAGCTCGGTAATTGTGCTCTTGAACCCATGTTTCTTGTGCGTTTAATAATGCCTGTGCGATCCCCTTTCCTCTGCACTTTGGCGCTACTGCGCCAAGCCAGCTATAGAAAGTATTTGAATCTAATGCATAACCGAGTTTGTAGGCCACAGGCTCATTATCGATAAAGGCTACTAAAATTAAATACTCAACACCTGCTATCCTTGCTTGTAATTTACCGAGCGTATTTCTACCATCAAACTCAGGGATTTGACTATCAACAAGTAACAAATCGTCTAAACTAGCAGGCTTTATCGTGTAACAAGGCTCCATGACTCACTCTAATCTATTATCTAACTTCACTTTTCTTTTCGATAATACAACTTTGAATAGCGTTTTACACGGGCATGCACGCCGCGACCTAAACTCTTAAATTTAGCTTCAAGTACATCTACACCATATAAAATACCTACTACTAGCACAGATAGTTTTATTGCAGCTAGTAAGTTGTTGGTGGCAATGACAACACCAATTGATGCTAATACCCAGATCGTTGCAGCGGATGTTACTCCGACAACCGCGCCATCTTTTGCAAGCATTACTCCGGCACCTAAAAAGCCAATACCGGTGATAATTTGCCCCACTACACGTGAATGGTCTATCACATCGCCATGTAACATAAATGCAGTAGCAAGAAATAAATAGGTACCCAACACAATGAGTGCTGAGGTACGTATACCAACAGGTTTGCCGCGTAATTGGCGCTCCATACCAATAATTGCGCCGCAAAAAGCGGCGCTACCAATTGCTGACCAAGAATAAGGGGCAATATCAAATAAACTACTCAGTGTCACTGTACTTCCAAATCAAACTAACAATCAAAATTATAAATAAAAGGCCATCGCAGTGCTGAGTCGTGATGAACCAAAACTCGCCATTTTGCTAAAATCGGCTTTGGCTATTGGCACATGCTGACAGTCAATCGCCAATTGCTTTTCGTTTTCACAGAATGGATCATGAACATACAAGCAGTGCTCATCAATATGGGTTACACACACCCAATGCGGTGATTTTTTTCCATCAAATCGATAGGTGCTGATCAATAACACCACCGCTTTACCCTCAGCAAGCCAATCTTCAATGGAGGCCAAGGTTAACTCTTGATACCTCACAGGCAGTTTTGCAGCGATTGCTTCAGCCACAAACTGATTGTGTACGGTATGCAAAATGGCTTTTTTCTTTTCGCTTCTCACCCCGTCAATAAACAAAGTATCACGGGTATTTAAAACAACATCAGCTTTAAAACCTCGCTTCATTGCCGCAAGTGCTAACCCTAGAGGATGGCAACCGCCATGCCCTGATGTCATGAAAATAGTCGTCGCTTCACGCCATATATCCAGCTCTTTGAGTTGGCTCATTGCGGTATCATTCAAGGATGACATTGCCATTAATAGCGCCGCAGGACCACAGGTAAACTCGGTTGTTTGCTGATACCAAGGCGTGTGTTTATCGGCATTAAATTCGATATTACGACGAATGTTTTTTTGCATTCGATGGGCATCACTATGGTCATCATAATAATCACTGTAATGACCAAATACCTGATAACCCAGTTTTTCATATAAGCGAATTGCTGAATGGTTGTTTACCGCAACTTCTAAACGCATGTATAAACGGCCACGTTTAGCCGTTTCGTTTTCAAGCGCAAGCAGTATCTTTGAGGCAATGCCTTTGCCTTGCTGAGATTGTAAAACAGCCAGTGAATATAACCGAGCGAGGCGCGTCCCTTTGTGACACCACACTAAACCATAACCAACGAGTTGGTTATCTACCTCTGCCACCATCAGTAAACCATGCGTTGCGCTGATCCAGCGTTTTAAACTACGGCTACTTAACCTATCTTGACTAAAGCTTTGTTCTTCAATCGCTACAAGGGCCGCCAAATCCGTTGCCTGAGCAAAACGGATTTGGCAAACAGATGCGTTCATTAACCGCGGCCTCGTGCTTCTAGGCGTTGTTTAAACTCATCCATAATGATCATATAAAGCTCATCACCTAAATAAGCATCTTCGACTTTATGGTCGATACTCGGGTTGTCATTCACTTCTAACACGTATGCTTTACCTTGATGCTCTTTAACATCAACGCCATACAAACCTTTACCCACCGTTTTACAGGCTTTTAATGCTGCATCAAGTACCACTTTAGGTAGCTCAAACGTTGGCAAAGTTTCAAAACCACCTGAGAAAAAGCGTTTTGCATCATGGTTGTAAATTTGCCAGTGATTACGCGCCATTAAATAACGACATGCATAAATTGCACGGCCATTTAACACCCCGACACGCCAATCATATTCGGTGTACATATACTCTTGCGCTAGCACAAGTGCACTGAACTCAAACAGCTCAGTTAACTTAGCAACTAACTCATCACGATTAGCAACTTTAAATACACCTTTAGAGAAAGAGCCTTCTGGCATTTTTAATACCAGTGGGTAGCTAAAGTTTGCTTCTAAACTTTCAATTGTCTCTTCGTTTGTATCAGCCACAACATGAGTTTTTAAACTCGGCACTTTTTGATAATTAAAGGCATCGTGTAAATACACTTTATTACAACAACGCAATATTGACTCTGCATCATCAATGACCACTAAGCCTAAGCTTTGTGCTTTACTTGCTAAGCGATAAGTTGGATGGTCGATAGCCGTTGTTTGACGAATAAATAGCGCATCAAATTGTGCAATATTGGTAATTTCATCAAATGTCAGTGCTTGAGCATAAATACCATGTTTAGCGGCTGCTTTAATAAATTTAGCAATGGCATCTTTATCACTTGGCGGCACTTTTTCTTGGTGATCAACCAATATAGCCATATCCCAACGGTAACGACGTTTTTTATCGTGAATGCGCCACACAGACTCGGTAAAGCTACTGAGTTGTTTTACAAACTCTGTAAAGCCAGTGTCATCTAATGATGCAATTGTGCCTTGTTTTACAACACCTTGCTCATCACACACCAAAATAGGCGCAGGATATTGTGAGAATAATGCTTTGGTTGCTTTACTTTGCTGCTCTTTATCTGTGTGACCAAAAAAGACAGTGCCACCAGCGAGCTCTTTATGACGCGTGCTGTGCTCATCGCTACGGAGCGCATTAATTGTTTTTACACTCGGTAATACCTGATGCTTTCTCGCTTCAGCAAGCAAAGAACAATAATAACCTTTACTTAAATACTGCCCTGTATCACACAAGTTTAAAATGCGCGTTTTTGGCTCATTATGTTTTGGGTAATCACGTAAGTAGGTGTCAAAGGTAATGACATTTTCGAAATTTTGAGCAATACGTTGCTCATTGTTATCAACCACAATCAAGGTTTTAAACACGACTTTTCCTAAATTAAGTCTTATGAAAAAAATGAAAACACCCAACCAATTAAGTGAACGCATGAGGCTAAACTTCACTTAACTAGATGGGTGCTTGGAATACCAATTCACAATAATTGTGTAATTAAGCGTATTGGTATAAGCATTAAGCTTGATGTGATTTATAGAGGGTTTTTAGCTTTGTGACCAACGAGTTATTTTTTACCTTAAGATGAAATTTATTGATTAATAAATTTTCTAGATCAGAGTATTTCAGTAATGTTGTAAAACTGCTTATTTCCTGCAATAGTCAGTGTTACTTCATCATTAATTTGCTTGCCAATCAGTTGCTTACCTAACGGCGCTTCTCGGGTTACAACATAAATCGGTTGCTCTTTTACGGTGACCACTAAGCCACCAGCACTTGGACCCATAAAGAACCACTTTGCGTTATCTTGCTCATCGATAAGACACACTAATGCACCTTCACGAACCTTATTAAATTCGCTTTCTTTAAACACCGTATTGAATGCCTGAATATCACGGTAGCACTCATTAACTCGCTCAGCTTGCCCTTGCGCTAAGTATGCAGCCTCTAAACCCAAGGTATCGTATTGAGTTTCAGCAACACTTTCTTCGTGAGTTGCTGCATCATGGGCCGCTTTTGCCGCTTCTTTAGCGTTTTGCAGTTGTGCCTCAAGCGCAAAGCGTAAATGTTCAATTACGTGTGTTTTATTCATATCAAAGCAGTTAAAACAGAAAAGCCGCTATTCTATGGAAAAATAGCGGCTGATGAAAGTAAGTTATAAAACTGACTTACGGCATCTCCATATAGGCTTTGGTTTTATCATCCAGTGTTTGGGTGTAATTTTCTGAACTTAACCCCAATAACTGCGGCAAGGTCGCGGCGATACAAATCGATGAGAATGTCCCCACCACAATGCCCACAAATAACGCGATAGCAAAACCCGTTAATGCAGCCCCTGCAAGCAGCCAAATACAGGCAATGGTCGCAAGTGTTGTGCCTGAGGTGATCAATGTACGCGTTAACGTAGAGCCAATTGCATCATTAATCACAACATGGGTATTTATGCGTTGATTGTCTGGCTGAATACGTAAAAGCTCTCTGACTCTGTCGCCAACAATAATTGAGTCATTTAATGAATAACCAATAATAGCCAGTAAACTCGCCAGCACGGTTAAATTAAACTCAAGCCCTAGCAAAGAAAACAAACCAAGCACTAAAGTTAAATCATGTAACAGTGCAACCACTGAACCTACTGCGAGTCGCCATTCAAAGCGCACGGCAAGATAAACCATAATTGCAATCAGCGCTGCAAATAAAGCTAAACAGCCCTGTTCAAAAAGCTCATCACCCACTTGTGAGCCTAAAAATGAGCTAGATAATACGCTATAGTCGACGCCTTGTTCATTCAGCTCTGCTTGCCAAGTACTGGCTTTACTCACCTCTGGCGCTTCTCTTAAAACAAAGTGATATTCACCCGCTTTAGTGATGGTTAATTTGCTCGCAGCCTCAGAGCTTAACTTTGCTTTTAAATCAGTAATTGTGGTGACTGACGTTGTATTAATTTCAGTAATGTAGCCACCTGTAAAATCAAGGCCAAAGTTAAGCCCCTTAACAGATAAAACACCCAAGCTCGCGATGACTAAAATACAACTTAGCAATAGCCCTAAAACGCGCGCTTTACTCGCGGCAGTTAAAGTAGACCAACTCATGCTTTTGCCCCCGTTAAATTGGTTAGTTTTATGTACAGTGTTTGGCTAAGCGCTTTTGAAATGTAAACGCCAGTAAATACGCTAGTTAATAGGCCGAGCGCTAACGTGATGGCAAAGCCTTTCACAGGCCCATAACCTATGGCATATAAAATAATCGCCGTGATCATGGTTGTTACATTGGCATCAAAAATGGTCGTAAATGCTTGGTTATAACCTTGCTCAATCGCTTGATATGTAGGTCGACCCTTGCGTTTCTCTTCTTTTATTCGCTCAAAGATAATCACATTCGTATCAACAGCCATACCTATCGTCAGAACAAGACCTGCAATGCCCGGTAAGGTCAGTACAACGCCCGGCAATAACGACATTAAACCAACTAAAGCAGTTAAATTTAGTAGCAAAGCAATATTGGCAATCAGCCCTAAGCGACGATACCAAAGCGCCATAAATGCAAGGGTAATACCGATACCCAGCATTAACGCAGCTAAGCCATGCTCAATGTTTTCACTGCCTAAGCTTGGGCCTATGGTTTGCTCTTGTACAATGGTCACTGGTGCTGTGAGCGACCCTGCACGTAATAGAAGCGCTAAATCGTAAGCAGCTTGTGGGCTTTTCATATTGGTAATGCTAAAACGAGAGCTTAAGTGCTGAGCAATGTTTGCCACATTGATCACTTCGCTTTTTTTCACAACGTCGCCATTTTCACCCCGTGAGTATTCAGAATACACAGTGGCCATTGGCTTACCAATGTTGTGCTTCGAAAAAGCAGACATCGCATCACCACCTTGCGAGTCTAAACTGAGCTGAACTAAAGGCTTGCCCCACTCATCTTTACCAACACTGGCATTATTGATGTGATCACCTGAAAAAATCGCTATAGGATTTAAATTAACAACGCCACCGCCTTGCACATTAAACGCTTTACCACCTACTTCGACGACCTGATAAAAATCGAGGGTCGCTGTTGCACCAATAATACGCTTAGCTTCAGATGGGTCTTGCACACCGGGTAACTCGATGCGAATGCGCTGCTTACCTTGTCGTTGCGTTACCGCTTCTGTGATGCCAAGCTCTTCAATACGACCACGCAGGGTTGTTAAGCTTTGCGCCATAACTTGTTTATTGAATTCGCTTTGGCTTTGCTCATTAAAATGCAGTAATACCGTGGTTAGGTTATTAGTGGTTGATTTAGTTTGCATCAGGCCTTTGAATTGACCTTGTAACGTTGAGACGAGCCCTGCGAGTTGCTCCTCGGAGCTTGGTAAAATTTGTAGCTCAACCCCTCCTTTTACTTCACTTGCCCGAATACCACGAATTTTATCTTTACGAAGCGCCAATTTAGTTTGTTGATACACACTGCTTAAGTGCTCTTGCATTGCTTTATCTAAGTCAACATCAAGCACAAATAACACCCCACCATTTAAGTCGAGTCCTAACTTAATTGGTGAAAGACCAAGCTGCTGAAGCCACTGTGGGCTTGTCGCATGCTCAACAATTTTAGCCTCTAGCTGTGGATATTGTGTTTTGATAAAACTCAGCGCATTGGCACTTTGGGTTGGCTCGCTTAATAAAATAGCCAGTTGTGCTTGGCTATCATTGGCTTCAGTCACTTCAAAACCATGTTGGTTTAGAGAAGTTGTCACACTTTGCAGCGTCACAGTTTGATCTGGCAAGCTAATGTGCAACCAAGATTTATTAGGATAAAGATTAGGTAATGCGCTTACCGCTAGTAAAATACACGCCGCTATCATAGCGACATAACTCATTTTTAGACGACGCCATAGCGCCGGCTTTGATTTATGTGACATACATGACTTCCTTCCGGCATTGTCAGCCGGTAAAAATTAACTCCAAAAATACAAAAGTAACGAAGGAAGTCGTTTAGTTATGGTAGGTCGTGTTGGCTTTGTACAAAAGATTAGCGTCTTTCCAGCCACTAATGCGGGATTTACGCTGGGTTGCTAAGGCAAACCATGGGATCTCACGCACAGCCCCTGGCGGCGCTAGAAAGTGCTCTTTCCCCCAATCTTCAGCAAAGAATTCTATTAATAGCTCGTAATCAGGGTCAACCTGACTATGATAAAGAAACAATGATGAATTACTGGCAGTTAAACGCGGCACAAGGGTATCAAACCCCGATGGTTCTACCGGTTTGTGGTGTTCTGCTGTATGAGTTTGGGAAATAACTGGGGTTTTAGTCAGCTCGACTTGGAACAATTTAGTCGCAGCAAAGTGTGAGTGAGTATCAGGCATAGCCATGCTCTGTGCACTAAAGAACACAGTAAATAGCAAGATAATGACTGAGAAAAACCGTAACAAGAACTGACCAATAAATTAAGCGGATAACATGGCTATAATGAGGGTAAAAAAATAAAACACAAGGTATTACTTAAATAAAAATAACTAAAATAAAAGCGAGCCCATTTTGGCCCGCTTAGTAATTTAACTTTATTAAACGAGTTAAACCTCTAATGATGACATGTCGATAACAAAGCGTGAGGCCATATCACCTTGCTTTAATTTATCGAATGCGTCATTAATTTGCTCCATTTTGATCATTTCAACTTCAGGCAAAATATTATGTAGTGCACAGAAGTCGAGGATTTCTTGAGTTTGCGCAATACCGCCAATCAATGAGCCTGCAACACGGCGACGCCCCATTAATAACGGCACTGAATTAGACTCAGCAAGCGCACCTACTTGACCAACCAATACTTGAGTCCCATCAATATCTAAAAGCGGGATATACGGCGTAAAGTCGTGTTTTACCGGAATGGTATTAATGATCACATCAAATTGATTAGCATGCGCTTGCATGGCAGCTTCATCGCTTGATACCAATAAATCTTTTGCGCCATAAGATAAAACCTGCTGTTTTTTCTTATCACTACGGCTAATTGCCGTAACATGTGCGCCCATTGCAGCTGCGATTTTAATCGCCATGTGGCCTAAACCACCTAAACCAATCACACCAACACGGCTACCTGGGCCGACATTCCAGGTACGTAATGGCGAATACGTTGTGATACCCGCACATAAAATTGGTGCACATTTAGCAAGGTCTAAGCCTTCAGGCACGCTCAGTACAAATTCTTCACGCACCACAATGTGTTTTGAATAGCCACCTTGAGTGAGTTCACCGCTAATGCGATCTTGTCCTGAGTAAGTCCCTACCATACCTTCACGACAAAACTGCTCTTCACCGTGATGACATTGGTCACAGCTTAAACAGCTATCAACCATACAACCTACAGCAACATTATCGCCCACTTTGTATTTAGTAACGCCGCTGCCTACTTCAAGGACGCGACCAACGATTTCATGGCCTGGCACGACTGGGTATTGAGTCCAGCCCCAGTCGTTTTCTGCGGTGTGCAAGTCTGAATGGCACACGCCACAATAAAGAATTTCAATTGATACATCTTCATCACGAAGTGCACGGCGTTCAAAATGATACGGCTCTAATGGTTTTTCAGAATCATGTGCTGCATAACCGACGGTTTTCATGCTTACTCCTTAATTTTCTTCGTGTTTAACTCATGCAATTAACAAATTTGCTAATGCGCTGGTGTATACTGCACTCAGTATAGAGGTAAATTTGCAAAATACACTTGCCTAAAACACGAAAGCTTTTGCCTATTTTTATCAAATTGATTTTTAAGAGACCCCCATGCGTGGAATGAGCCGCAAAGAACAGGTGACGAGATCGCCTGATGCAATGAACCTATCACAAAGCATCAAAACACTCTGGCCCTATTTAATGACCTTTAAAGGCCGAGTTATTTTAGCCGTAATGGCGCTTATTGCAGCAAAGGGCGCCACATTGCTGATGCCTTGGGCACTTAAAGAAATAATTGACGCGGTTGATGCAAGTATAAACCCGGTATTGAGTGTTCCCATTGCCCTGCTGATCGCTTATGGTTTGCTGCGCTTTGCCAGTGTGTTTTTTGGTGAAGTTCGCGATGCATTATTTGGCCGTGTTACAGAGCACGCTATGCGCCATATTGGCTTAAAAGTTTTTAAACACTTGCATAGTTTAGAGCTTGCCTTTCATCTTGACAGGCAAACAGGTGGAATTAGTCGCGATATAGAGCGTGGTACAAGTGGCCTTAGCTTTTTAATGCGCTTTTTGATGTTTAATATCGTACCAACTTTATTTGAAATAATCACAGTAGCGATTATTTTTGCGACCTTATTTTCGCCGTGGTTTGCACTAGTCACCGTTATCGCGGTCGCTATTTACATTGCTTTTACTGTGATAGTAACTCAGTGGCGTAACCGATTTATTCGTGAAGCAAATACTGCCGATAACAACTCAAACACCCGTGCTATCGACAGCTTACTAAATTACGAAACCGTTAAGTACTTCAACAATGAGCAATATGAAGCGACCACCTACGACAGCTTTTTAGCTAAATGGGAGCAAGCAAGGCTAAAAAATCGTTTATCGTTACTGGCGCTTAATTCAGGGCAGGCACTTATTATAGCCGCAGCTATTACAGCGCTAATGTGGCTAGGTGCCAGTTCAGTGGTCAATAAAGAGCTGACAATAGGTGAGCTTGTGATGATCAATGCCTACATGATCCAGCTATTTTTACCGCTTAACTTTTTAGGCTTTGTTTATCGTGAGATACGCCGTGCGCTGACTGACCTTGAAAACATGCTCGGGCTGTTAAATCGAAAAGCTGCCATTAGCGATGACAAAGATGCAAAACCATTAAAAGCAACCAAAGCAGCTATCCGATTTGAAAATGTCTCTTTTAGTTACGACAAACAACGGCCGATTTTAAATAACTTAAGTTTTGAAGTTACTTCTGGCAGCAAGGTAGCCATTGTGGGTGCCAGTGGCGCAGGTAAAAGCACTCTAAGCCGCCTACTCTACCGCTTTTATGATGTGGATGCGGGCAAAATTTATATCGATGAGCAAGCAATCAACACAGTAACACTTGAGAGCTTGCGCCAAGCTATTGCCATCGTACCGCAAGATACGGTGCTATTTAATACCAGCATTCGCGAAAACATCGCCTACGGAAACCCAACTGCAAGCGAAGATGAAATTGATAAAGCCATAAGCCTTGCCCATTTAGATGGATTTATTGCAAGCCTAGACAAAGGCGATAAAACCCTTGTTGGTGAGCGCGGTTTAAAAGTGTCGGGCGGTGAAAAGCAGCGCATTGCAATAGCCAGAGCCATTTTAAAAGGTTCACCGATTTTATTATTTGATGAGGCAACATCGGCGCTAGATTCGCATTCAGAGCAAGCCATTCTTAGTGCGATGCGTGAAGTCGCACAAAGGCACACAAGCTTAGTTATTGCACATCGTTTATCAACAATTACTGACGCAGATAAAATTATTCTGATGAAACAAGGACAGGTTGTTGAACAAGGTCAGCACCAACAGCTACTTGCTGCAAATGGTGAATACGCTCGAATGTGGCAGTTGCAGCAAAGCGATGAATAAATACTGTTAACTAGTGGGTTAAATGATTAGAATAACCGCTTTATTTTTATCTATAACAAAAAGGCAACACGCAGATGGGCAGAGCTTATCAAAACAAAAAAGACTCAATGGCAAAAACTGCGGGTGCAAAAACCAAAGTTTATTCAAAGTACGGAAAAGAAATTTATATCTGCGCTAAGAATGGTGGTGTTGATCCCGATGGCAACTTAGCGCTGCGTCGCTTAATCGATCGTGCTAAAAAAGACCAAGTACCTACGCATGTAATCGAGCGTGCAATCGATAAAGCCAAAGGTGGTGGCGGCGAAGATTACGTAGCAACTCGCTACGAAGGTTACGGACCTGGTAACTGTATGATTATTGTTGACTGTTTAACCGACAACAACAAACGCACCTTTGCTGACGTACGTGTTTGTTTTACTAAAGCGAATGCAAAAATTGGTGCGCAAAACTCAGTATCACACTTATTTGATCACCTTGCTATTTTTGTGTTTGATGGTGATGATGACGAAGCTGTTTTAGAAGCACTAATGATGGCTGATGTAGATGTAACTGATGTAGAAGTTGAAGACGGTAAAATTACCGTATTTGCTCCGCATACAGAATACAACAACACGCGTACAGCACTTGAAGAAATGGGAATTACTGATTTCCACGAAGATCTAATTGCCTTTGTGCCGCAAGTAGAAGCACCGATTGAAGGTGAAGACGTTGAAGTCATGGAACGCTTTTTAGCCATGCTAGAAGACTGTGATGACGTACAAAACGTTTACCACAACGCACAGTTTTAATTAAAAAGGCCAACCAAGTTGGCCTTTTACCTTTTTAACCCAAAGGAATCAACATTGAATACCCTCGAAGAGTTACAAGCCGGTTCTTTACAAGGTTGTACCCGGCTTCAGCTTGTTGCAGAACTAACCGAATTCCCAAAAGAAATTTATACCCTAGCCGATACGTTAGAAATCCTTGATTTATCAAATAACCAGCTAAGTGATTTACCTGACGATTTTTACAAATTAAAAAATCTAAAACGGCTGTTTTTATCATTTAATCAGTTTAAACATATACCAGAGGTGCTAAGACAATGCCCAAACTTAATCATGGTGGCATTTAAAGGTAATCAAATAACTGAATTTGAAGCGCACTGTTTGCCAACGCAGATTGAATGGTTAATCTTAACTGATAATCAAATCCCCGCTTTACCTGAAACATTTGGTGAGTACAGCAAGCTTAAAAAGCTCGCACTGGCAGGTAATCAGTTAACACATTTGCCAGAGTCAATGGCTAATTGTAAAGAGCTTGAGCTAATACGTTTAAGTGCCAATAAGCTTACAAAAGTTGAAGATTGGCTTTTAGCTTTACCGAAACTTGCTTGGCTTGCCTTCTCTGGTAACGATTTAAATCGCTCAACTAGCTTACACTGTGAGCTGTTTGGCCAAATTGCACTGGATGAAATCGATATTAAAAAGCAGATTGGCCAAGGTGCATCTGGGGTTATTCACTTAGCCAATTGGCATCAACAGCCTGTTGCTCTTAAGTTATTTAAAGGCGAGATCACCAGTGATGGTTATCCACTCGATGAGCTAAATTGCTGTTTAAAAGCCAGTGAGCATCCAAATCTCATTAAAGCATTAGGCTATGTTGATGAAGAGTCACAACTCGGTTTAGTGATGGAGCTTATCAGTAAAGAGTTTACGAATCTTGGTTTGCCACCTTCCCTTGCAACTTGTACACGAGACACATTCGAAGACAACTGCCAGTACGCGCCAGAAATAGTGCTAAAAGTCGTTAAGCAAATGGCCAGTACCCTCGCCCATTTGCATCAAAAGCAAATAAGCCATGGTGACATTTATGCCCATAACAGCATGATCAATTCACAAGGCGAGTTATTATTTGGTGACTTTGGTGCGGCAACAGACTTATCAATGCTGACGCCTGATCAACAGCAGCTATTAGAAGGCATTGAAGTACGCGCCCTTGGTTATTTCATCGATGATTTACTGACTGTAGTGAGTGAACAAAACGACATTACTAAGATGCTTGCTGACATAGCTCAAGAGTGCTTAGTGCTCAGCTCAGAAAAACGCCCTCGCCTTTCTGAGCTAGTTTCGCGATTATGATTTAGGGTCATTATAAAAATAAAGCCTCAGCGAGGCTTTATTTTTGCTTTTTAAACGGAAACACCTGCTGCTTTAACATACCTTCGGGCATGTAATCGCCGACTACACCATATTTATCGGGCCACTCTGCTTGGCCTTTGACAGCAGTGCCAAATAGATAATCTAAAAAAGAAAAATGCGCAGCATAGTTACGGTCAATGGCTGCTTTATCAGATGAATGATGCCAATGATGAAACTGAGGCGTAACCAGCAAATACTTTAACCATCCAAATCTCACACGAACATTGGCGTGGTTAAATACTGCCTGAAAGCCAACAATTATTACATATAGGCTAATAACATCCGATGGAAAGCCGAGCACAAAAATAGGCGTGAGCACTAAGCTGCGCGTCACGAGTATTTCTAAAATATGCTGACGAGAGCCTGCCAGCCAATCCATTTCTTTTGCACTGTGATGCACGGCATGAAAACGCCAAAGCAGTGGCACTTCATGATAAGCCCTATGCACAAAATATTGCATTAAATCGGCTACTAAAATGATTAAAAATAGCTGCAGTAAAAATGACAGTTGAATAATAAAGCCCTGCACTGTATCAGACACAGCCCAACCAAATGCGTGATGCACGAACTGATTGGTTGCCAGCAACACAAAACCAATAATTAAGTGATTAACAAAGAAATGATTTAAATCACCCTGCCACTCAGAACGGAGGATTTTTTGCTCTTTACGGTGCGGCAGTAGCTTCTCAATTAGAATAAAAATCAGGGTTGAACCAAGTAAGTCAAGAATGAACCAATCAAGCCCCAAGTACGGCGTATTATCTTTAAAGTCGCCCACCTCAACATTAGGCCCGCCAAATGCAATAGCCACAACTATAAACACCCAAGCCGTTGCACCGAGCCGTTTATTAGTATTACGAACAAAGTTCAACAACCCTAAACTGCCTGAAATAATTAATGCCACAAACATCAGCTGACGTAAAAACTCGACACTGTAGTTTTGCCTAAGCTCTGGGGTCGTTAAGTACTCTGGAAAATGAAAAGCTAATACCCCTAAACAGGATAAAACCGCTAAGAAGCAAGCAATATAGCCGCTGATATTGCCTTCCCCCACTTGAAACTGCTCAGCCCTAAATAGCCGATGATAAAGACGTGTCATGATATAAAAATCCATTTATCAATTTTTTTGCAGCATAACACAGAAGAATTTAGGAAAAAATATTGTAATGTAAGACATTATAAAGCAGCGTGAATGTTTGCTAACAAGTATCGATAGAATCAAATGTAAGTAGCCAACTAAAATACAAAAGAATCCTTATTGACTTTAAATGAGGAACAAACTAGCCTGCACAAGTAAATTATTTTTAAAGGAATAAAAATGTCTACTTTCTCAATAAATAACCTACCATACGATGTACCAAACAATTCTGCTGATTAACTTAGAGTTTTAGCAGCAATTATTGAAGTACCATACTCGATAGTAATTAATTACAAAAAATGAACTTTAGTCGATTTTGTTCAAAACCTTTGAAGATATTTACAATCAAGACCATCTCTATTATAAGGATATAAAATGTTACAATTTAAAGATTTATGGGAAAACTTTCCTGAAAAACAACTGATCAGAGCAAGATGTCAAAATAAGCAAACTAATAGCTCTTCCCCATTTGGAAACTATTGCGCTATTAACTTAAGTGACGCATTAATTAAATCTGGCGTATCAACTGCAGTAGCTAAAGTTAAGAAATGCTGGGGACACGCTGGCATGAAACATATTCTTTTAGCAGAAGAAATGGCCAGTTGGCTTAAAACTTCAAACTTTAGTTGGTTAGGTGATCTACAAAAAATTAATCCAAAAACTTTCCAAGATGACCTAGATGGTAAAACTGGAATTATATTTTTTAAAGATTATTGGCAACGAGGCAGTGAGTCTGTTACTAACCGTAGTGGAGACCACATCGATCTTTGGAATGAAGATCAAATTACTAGTGGTGGTATGCTGACAAGATCAATATATGAATTCTTTGGTGTAGTATCAGATCTTAACAACAGCAAAGATATTTGGTTTTGGGAGATTAAATAACTATGTCAAAGGCTAAGTCATATCTTTTGAATATAAGTCTTATTTTAGTTAGCGCATTCGCGAACTTCATGTTGTTTTTAGAAGCTTATAAGAAACTCTCTATTCCATTTATGAATGAAGAACAAAGAGTGGAGAATGCCCCTTTGCTTTTTATTTATGTACTTCCTTCATTTATATTTATTTCTTTTATAGTAATTTTTCTACATAAAAAATTACTCAATACACAGAAATGCAAAGAATAAAAATACAGAAGACTAAATTTAGATAATACTTATCCAAAACATGATGGGTGTTATCTTATTATTAATCTTATATATGAAGAAAAATGCCTACTTTGATTCTTAAATAGCGATTTAGCAATGAAATACATGAGTAGATTAGCAGCTGGGGTATTTTTGATTGAGGTGATTGCCATTTTAGGATGGCTACACTCTTCCACTGACATGCTGCAAAATATTACTTTCTTCTCAACAGGAGTAATAATTATTATTTACTTAAACTATTTGTCCTACTTGCTAAAAAAGCAACGAGCGTCGGATAATGATAAAAATAATTAACTTAACAATCTATTTTATAATTTTTTTAGCCATAACATATCACTGGCTCTCATCACCTTTGGATACTAGGCAATCTATGTTTTATTCCATTGTTACCGTCTTTCCCCTTTTAGCATTTAACATTATTTTTAAAATTTACAGAAAAATCAAATAGCTTAGTATTTACATCAATCCATATTAAGGAAGTAACTAAGCACTAAAACCAAAAAAGCCACGGTAAACGTGGCTTTGTTGGATAAAGCTTAAACTTTTACTGTTCTATTATAAGAACTGACCTAGCGCTTTAACTTGGTCTAACATGCGGTTTGAGAAACCCCACTCGTTATCGTACCAAGCCATTACTTTAACAAGCTTACCATCTACTTTAGTTTGTGTAGAATCGAAGATTGAAGACGCAGGGTTGTGGTTAAAGTCGATAGAAACAAGCGGTAATTCATTATATTCAAGAATACCTTGCATTGCACCTTCTGATGCAGCTTTAACGACTTCGTTGATTTCTGCTGCAGTTGTTTCACGCTTAGCAACAAACGTTAAGTCTACTAAAGAAACGTTGATTGTTGGTACACGTACTGCCATGCCGTCAAGTTTACCCGCAAGTTCAGGAAGCACTAAGCCAACCGCTTTAGCTGCACCTGTTTTAGTTGGGATCATTGACTGAGTTGCGCTACGTGCACGGTATAAGTCTGGGTGATAAACGTCAGATAAGTTTTGATCGTTTGTGTAAGCATGGATGGTTGTCATGCTACCTTGCTCGATACCTACTGTGTCGTTGATTGCTTTTGCAATCGGTGCTAAACAGTTTGTTGTACACGATGCGTTTGAAATAATGTTGCTGTCAGCGTTTAAAACTTCGCTGTTAACACCATGAACAACCGTTGCATCCATATCAGTACCAGGCGCAGAAACGATTACTTTTTTAGCACCGGCTTCAATGTGTTTTGCAGCTGCTTCACGTGAAGTGAATAAACCCGTACATTCTAATACGATATCGACGTTTAATTCCTTCCAAGGAAGGTTTGCAGGATCACGTTCTTGCGTAAGGGTAATTTCATCATTACCAATTAGCATGGTGTTTTCAGCAAGTGTTACTTTTTGAGAAAATTGACCGTGTACTGAGTCAAATTGAGTTAAATGCGCGTTAACATTTGCTGGTGCTAAATCGTTGATAGCAACAATTTTGATTTCGTTGTTTTGAGCTGACTCATAAAGAGCACGTAATACGTTACGACCGATACGTCCATAGCCATTAATTGCAACATTAATCATTCTAATATCTCCCGTTAATTATTTTACTTCACTTGCTTGGCGAGCAAGCGCTTCAATGGCTTGCCAGTCTTTGTTTTCAATAAGTTGTTTATCTAACATCCAAGTACCACCTACACAGATTACGTTTTTAAGTGCCAGGTAGTTAGGTGCTGTTTCAAGGCTAATGCCGCCTGTAGGGCAAAAAGTTACTTGTGGTAAAGGGCCACCAATTGATTTCAGCATTGCTGTGCCACCTGCCGCTTCTGCAGGGAAGAACTTTAAGAACTTAAAGCCATGGCTTGCTAATTTCATTACTTCACTTGGTGTTGCTGCACCTGGTAAAAATGGAATATCAGTGTCTTTAGCCAGTGCTAATAATTCGTCGTTTACACCTGGGCTAACCATGAAGTCAGCACCGGCTTCTACAGATGCATTAAATGTTGCTTTATCAACCACAGTGCCTGTGCCAACGTATGCTTCTGGTACGGCTTCTTTCATTAGCTTTACAGCTTCTGCCGCAATCGGCGTACGTAAAGTAATTTCTAGTGCTTTTAAGCCACCGTTATAAAGCGCACGTGCAAGGGGTGCTGCATCTTCAAGTTTTTCGATAACAACAACCGGTACCACAGGTGCCGATGATAAAATTTTCTCAATGCTCATTGTTTGTTCCTCATAGCCCAGTAACGGCGTATTATTATTCTAAACCAAAGGCGCTAGCGCCTAGGTCTGCACTACTTACTATATTTCTGAAACCTGCGAATAACTCTCGGCCTGTACCATATGTTTGGCTTGGTTGGCTAAGTTGTAGTTCACGTTTTGCTAATTCTTCATCGCTTACGTGTACTTTCAATACACCCGCTGGTGCATCAAGCGTCACTAAATCACCTTCGTGAATTTTTGCGATTACACCACCTTCAACCGCTTCTGGTGCTAAGTGGATTGCAGCAGGAACTTTACCTGATGCACCCGACATACGGCCGTCAGTCACAATCGCCACTTTGTAGCCTTGGTCTTGGAGTGTTGCCATTACTGGCGTTAATTTGTGAAGCTCAGGCATGCCTTTCGCTTTCGGACCTTGCTCTTTAATTACAGCAATAAAGTCGGTGTTTAATTCACCACGGCTATACGCTTCTTGTAACTCGCCTTGTGAGCTAAATACTTTAGCTGGCGCAGAAACAACCTGATGTGACTCAGCCACTGCAGATACTTTAATAACTGCTTTACCAAGGTTACCTGTAAGAAGCTGTAAACCACCCTGCTTGCTAAACGGGTTATCAATCGGGCGTAAAACTTCTTCATCGTGTGACTTTTCAGGACACGCTACCCATTTAACTTTGCTTGGGCCTGTGCTGTTAGTCATGATCACTGATGAATCTTTATCTAACATTGGCTCTGTGGTGTAAGCTTCAAGGCCATCACCAACAATCGTTTTCACGTCGTTGTGTAGGTAACCTTTGCTAAGTAGTTGCTTCATTAGGAAGCCCATACCACCAGCAGCTTGGAAGTGGTTCACATCTGCTGAACCATTCGGGTAGATGCGCGTAAGAAGTGGCACAACTTCAGATAGGTCAGCCATGTCTTTCCACGTAAGGATCACACCCGCTGCTTTAGCGATTGCTACTAGGTGGATTGCGTGGTTTGTTGAACCGCCTGTTGATAACAAGCCGACTAAACCATTAATAATTGTTTTTTCACTCACTACGTCTGCAAGGCAGTTAGCATCTTTTGTTTCGATTAACTGCTTTAACATGGTTTCTACAGCATGACCTGTTAAACCATCACGTAGTTCTGTGTATGGGTTAATGAAAGAGCTACCAGGTAAATGTAGACCCATGATTTCCATTAACATTTGATTCGAGTTTGCAGTACCGTAGAAAGTACAAGTACCGGCACTGTGATACGACGCGCTTTCTGCTTCTAACAGCTCTTCGCGACTTACTAGGCCTTGTGCAAATTTTTGACGTACGCGGGCTTTTTCTTTATTCGGGATACCCGATTGCATTGGACCTGCTGGTAAGAAATACGTTGGTAAATGACCAAATGATAAGGCACCAATTAAAAGTCCTGGGACAATCTTGTCACATACACCTAAACAGAAAACACCGTCAAACACGTCGTGCGATAAAGAAACCGCAGTCGACATTGCAATCACATCACGTGAAAACAATGACAGTTCCATACCATCACGGCCTTGTGTTACACCGTCACACATTGCAGGTACACCACCAGCAACTTGTGCTGTTGCATCGTACTTGGTTGCAAGGCTTTTGATGATTTCTGGATAATCTTTGTAAGGTACATGCGCAGAAAGCATGTCGTTATAAGCGTTGATGATAGCTAGGTTTGGTTGCTCGTCAGCTTTTAAACGAGCTTTGTCATCGCTGCTACAAGCAGCCATAACGTGTGCAATATTACCACAGCCTAAACCTGCACGAACTCTTGTTTGTTTTTTTGCGTGCGCGATTCGCTCTAAATAAGCTTGGCGGGTCTCTTTACTACGTTCAATAACGCGGTCGGTGACTTCTTGGATACGAGGATGCAACATAAAATTCGACTCATCTCTATAGTTAGAGGATAAAGGCTCAGTAACAATTACAGACTCCACGAATATAACTGTACTGAGCATCTTTGATTTACCCGTTCAAAGGTACGCTATCAGGCTGTCTCTCACAACCAACCTGACACCGGTGTCACTGTATTAACTCATGACTGTGACACCGGTGTCAACCCTATCTGTTAAATTTAGTTTAATTTTTTAAAATGACCAAATAATGAACAATTTAATTTTAGTAGAATATGAGGATATTTCATGTTTATATCTACTCATAACGACTTAGATAAAGCTTACACACTGCCAAATTTATTATTTATAAACAGTAATTTAAATTAAAACTCACTCTTTTCTAGCTTCAAAATAAAAAAGCCCGAGAACGCGTCACTCATTCTCGGGCTACTGTGAAAAAATATGATGAAATTTATTTAATTGCTGCTGTTGATTCGCGAGTAATTAGCTTTGCTTCAAGTGTCACTTGATAAGGTGACTCTTGTGGTTCACTAATATGTGTAATTAATTGCTTAACTGCTTGTTGTGTCATTTCTTCAACTGGCTGTGCGATGGTGGTTAAACCTGGCCAAATATGACGGGCAATAGGTGCGTTATCAAAACCTGCAATAGAAATATCGTCTGGCACTTTCAATTGCATTTGCGTAGCTAACTTTAATACCGCTGCTGCCATGTAGTCATTTGAAGCAAAGACTGCCGTTGGCCTAGGATTTAAATCTAAAATAGTACGGGCACTATCAACACCAGAGTGATAACTAAAGTTACCTTCTTCGACTAAACGCTCATCAAATTCAATGCCGTTTGAGGCAAGTGCACGGCGGTAGCCTTTAAAACGTTGTTCTGTAGCACTATGATCTGGGTGACCTTTAATAAACGCAATTTCTTTGTGACCAAGCTTAATTAGATGCTCAGTTATTTCAAAAGCGCCCTGCTCGTCATTACTTCGTACAGAAATAGAATCATCTTCAAGGGTGGCTGAGGCTACACGAGCATACGGGATCTTTTTCGACTTTAAAAAACTCACTAATTGAGGAAAGTCCGAAAAAGGTGGAGTTAAAACGATACCATCTAAACGAGAGGTTTGAATTAACTGCTCAATGTTACTAATTAACTCTTCGCCACGTAACTCACAAGGATGGATCAATAAGTTGTAATTAAGTTCATGACACGCAGCTAAAGCACCTGTTTGCACGCGGGTAATGTAACTTTTACTTGGGTTGTCGTATAAGCAACCAATTATGAAACTGCGATTTTGTGCTAAACCACGGGCAATAGGATTAGGCGTGTAATCTAACTCTTTAAATACTTTTAGTACCTTTTCGCGCGTTGCATCACTCACGTTTGGCTCATTATTCAGCACGCGAGAGACTGTTTTCTTAGAAACACCAGCATGGCTGGCAACACTGTTGATGGTAACTTTTTTCATCCGCTCTTAATCCAACTGCAAATTACGCGTTACTGTTTACATGTAAACACGCAGCAGCACCAATGAATGGAATGTTGTCTTGTGTTACTAGTGTAACAGGGATCTGTGAAGTATATTGCGACATAATACCTTTGTCTGCAAAACGCTCAATAAATCGACTCGATAATAGACGTTGTTGCATGCGTGGTAAAATACCACCACCAATAAATACACCACCTAATGCACCAAATGTAAGTGCTAAATCGCCGGCTACGCTGCCAATCCAATCACAAAACTGATTTAATGTCGCATCACACACTTCGCATTGGCCTGTAGTAGCTAATTCACTAATTTGCGCTGCATCTAAATTTTTAGCTTCTACACCTTTTACCGCAGCCATAGCACGATACAAATGCGCAATACCTGGGCCTGAGAACACGGTCTCAACAGATACATGATTTAATTGTTTTTTAAGCTCAGTGATTAAAAGGCGGTCTAATTCTGTTACTGCGGCAAGGGTAATATGACCCGCTTCGCAGCTAAGTACTGCGCTGCCTTGAGAGGTACGCACTAAGCACGCTGCACCAAAACCAGTGCCTGGGCCCATTACTGCAATATTTGCATTTTCATCTGCTTGACCTGCCTTAACGGCCATATTTTGCGAATCGTCTAAATATGGTGCTGCATAAGCAAATGCGGCAAAGTCGTTGATAACTTCAAGTTGCTCAAATGAAAACTCAGCTTTTAAATCTGCAACGTTAAAGTGCCAGCCAAGGTTTGTTAAGTGTACTTGGCCTGCTTTTATAGGGCCCGCTACCGCTAAACATGCACGCTTAGGCTTTGGGAACGATATTTGACTGAAATACTGATTAATTGCACTTTCTAAAGAACCAAAATCAGCACTTGGGAATGTTAAATTATGCTTTATAACAAACTGATTTGTTTGCGTATTAAAGTCTGTGATTAAAGCGAAACGAGCGTTAGTGCCGCCGATATCGGCAACAAGAATAGGAGCGAATTCTGTAGTTGTCTGTGTGTTCATGTTGTTTTCTCTATTTGTCTAAGCTATTGCCGCTTATTTTTCTAGTTTTCAATGGCAAAGCCACTGTGTCTGCTAAACTTTGGGTCGTTGCCTCAAAGAAGCTATCTTTTGTATTAAAAAAATGCTGCCCAAATGAATGGGCAGCCAAATACGTTTTGACAACAAAATGATAAAACAGTGACATTATGACACCGGTGTCAGATTCGAATCAATAAAAATTTTCATTATTTGTGAATGCATACGTATTTTATTAAAAAACTCACGCCTTAAGTGCTAAAAATCAACAAAATGCACAGAAATAACACCTATTAGCTCTGAGTTTTGCTTGTAATTAACCACTCGTCACAAATAGCTTGAAAAAAATATTAAATAGCCGAAAATGGCAATTACTACTTATGTTATTTGGTAACAATATGAAAGGTAAGGCGACATCTTTTGACATTGCACATTATGCGGGTGTGTCACAGTCAACCGTGTCTCGCGCATTAAGAAACAGCCCTTTGGTCAACGAAGAAACGCGTAGACGTGTTCATGAGGTAGCAAAACAGCTCAACTATAAAGTTGATAAAAATGCCAGTAACCTAAGAACACAACAAAGTAGCACCCTCGCCCTTTTGTTATTTGAAGATCCAACCTCAGATGAATCACAAATAAACCCTTTCTTTTTAGCGATGCTTGGTAGTATTACCAGAGCGTGTGCGAAAGAAGGCTATGACTTGCTTGTTTCGTTTCAATCAAGCAGCTCAGATTGGCAAGCTGATTATGAAGATAGTCACCGTGCCGATGGCTTAATCTTATTGGGTTATGGGGATTACCTCGATTATCAACCCAAATTTAAAACCTTAATTGACCAACACACTAAGTTTGTCTGCTGGGGCGCAAGCGTCGATAACCGCCCTGACTTAACAGTGAGCTGTGATAATTATGGTGGTGGTAAGTTAGCGGCAGAGCATTTATTAGCTACAGGTAGAACAGATTGTGCTTTTATTGGTGATGCCTCTGAGCATAGCCCTGAGTTTTTTGCCCGTTACCAAGGCTTTAAAGATGCATTTTTAGCTAAAGGTGTGACCCTTAACGAACGTAAAATGGCTAATGCCATTTCTACAGAAGAGTCAGGCTATCATGCTACTCGATCATTGATTGCCAATAATATTCGTTTTAACTCTTTATTTGCAGCCAGTGACCTTATTGCTATTGGTGCTATTCGCGCCCTGAAAGAAGCAAAAATAAAAGTTCCTGACGATGTTCACGTTGTCGGTTTTGATAACATTGCTGTTGCCAGCTTTGTTAATCCGCCTCTTACCACTGTTCAGCAAGACACCACTCTTGCGGGGCAAATGTTAGTTGATAATCTACTTAAGCTTATTCGTGGTGAACAAGTAGAAAATACGCTTTTACCGCCTCGTTTAATTATTCGCGGTTCGAGTGTTTAACCCTTAGCGATAACGCCACAGTTATCGCTATCTGCTCTGCAAACTAGGCTTTTATTTATTAAAATCGCTTTTTTTTCGATTTACCCAAGACTATTACTTCGAAAAAGCAGATAATTACACCTATTATGATGAAAATGCTTATCTAGCTGTATAAAGCTTCAGATAGCAATGCGCACAAAGGTGGAATTTTTTAATGGAAATTAAAGTTAATTTTCTCGACAACCTCAGACTTGAAGCCAAGTTTGATGATTTCTCAGTCATTGCAGACCAACCTATTCGCTATAAGGGTGATGGCACTGCACCAAGTCCATTCGATTATTTCTTAGCGTCTTCTGCATTGTGTGCGGCTTACTTTATTAAAGTGTATTGTAATTCACGCGATATCCCGACTGATGGTATTCGTGTGGCGCAAAACAATATCGTTGACCCAGAAGACCGCTATAACCAAATTTTCCAAATTCAGGTTGAATTACCTGAAAGCTTATCTGAAAAAGACCGCACGGGTATTTTACGTTCTGTTGAACGTTGTACGGTAAAACGTGTTATTCAAACTGGGCCAGAGTTTAAAATCGATACTGTAGAAAGTATCGAAGCTGACGCACAAGCAATGCTGATGGCAAAGCCAGGTGATGACAGCAACACGTTTATTTTAGGTAAAGATTTACCGCTTGAAGAAACCATCGCAAATATGACGGCCATCCTTGAAGAATTAGGGATGAAAATCGAGATCTCTTCTTGGCGTAATATTGTGCCTAATGTCTGGTCACTACATATTCGTGATGCAGCCTCACCTATGTGTTTTACTAATGGTAAAGGTGCAACTAAAGAAAGCGCGTTATGCTCAGCATTGGGTGAATTTATTGAGCGCTTAAACTGTAACTTCTTCTATAACGATCAGTTCTTAGGTGAAGACATTGCTAATAGCGAGTTTGTTCATTATCCAAATGAAAAGTGGTTTGCTCTGACTGACGATGACTCTCTACCAGAGGGCATTTTAGATGACTATACCCGTGAAATTTATAATCCAGATGGTGAGCTATGTGGCTCACACCTAATCGATACGAACTCTGGCAATAAAGAACGTGGTATCTGTTCTATTCCTTATGTACGCCACTCTGACGGTGAAACGGTTTACTTCCCATCAAACCTAATCGAAAACTTATTCTTAAGTAATGGTATGAGCGCAGGTAACAACTTTGCCGAAGCGAAAGTACAATGTTTATCTGAAATTTTTGAACGTGCTGTTAAGCGCCAGATCATTGAGCAAGAGATTGTTTTACCAGACGTACCTCAAGAGGTTTTAAACAAATACCCAGGGATTGTTGCAGGTATTAATGGCCTTGAAGAACAAGGCTTTCCAGTTGTAGTAAAAGATGCCTCACTAGGCGGTCAGTTCCCTGTCATGTGCGTAACACTCATGAACCCTAAAACTGGCGGTGTATTTGCCTCTTTTGGTGCACACCCAAGCTTTGAAGTTGCGTTAGAGCGCAGCTTAACTGAGCTATTACAAGGCAGAAGCTTCGAAGGTTTAAACGATGTGCCTAAGCCAACATTTAATAGCATGGCTGTGTCTGAGCCAGAAAACTTTGTAGAACACTTTATTGACTCAACTGGCGTGATTTCATGGCGTTTCTTCAGCGCTAAACACGATTATGAGTTTGTTGAGTGGGATTTCTCTGGCAGCAATGAAGAAGAAACAGCAAGCTTATTCGGTATTTTAGAAAGCTTAGGTAAAGAAGCTTACATTGCTGAGTTCTCAGATCTTGGTACCGCATGTCGTATTTTGGTGCCTGATTACTCAGAAGTGTATCCAGTAGAAGACTTAATCTGGGACAATACCAATAAAGCACTTAATTTCCGCGAAGATATCTTAAATCTGCACCGTTTATCAGAAGATCAACTTGCTGATTTAGTTGAGCGCTTAGAACAAAGTGAACTTGATAACTACATTGATATCATCACCTTAATCGGCATTGAGTTTGATGAAAACACAGTGTGGGGTCAGTTAACGATTCTTGAGCTTAAACTACTTATTTACTTAGCGCTTGGTGATTTAGAAGCAGCAATGGAGCTTGTTGAAGCTTTCTTACAATATAACGACAATACTATTGTAGAACGTGGCCTATTCTACCAAGCAATGCACGCAACGTTAGAAGTTGCTCTTAGTGATGACCTTGAAATTGAAGATTACATCCACAGCTTTACCCGTATGTTTGGCCAAGAAACAATGGATGCCGTGGTTGGCTCAATCAACGGCGATGTGATGTTTTATGGTCTAACAGAGACCAGCATGAAGCTTGAGGGATTAGATAGACACCTTCGTTTAATCGAAAGCTATAAAAAACTACATACTGCTCGCGCTAAAAAAGCCGGGTTATAAAATCCATACCCCCTCAAATTCACACTTTGAGGGGGGAAGAATACTATCTACATTTAATTTTTTTTGAGTACATCATTTTCTTTAGATACATTAAATCTCTCGCAGCCCCCCGAAATTCTTTTAATAATGACATACTATATTTAATTTCAAATGTAGACTCCGGGATAAAAGCATAGTTTATGCTGGATAGATTTTTACTTTCTATTGCCCTTCTCAATTCTTCATTATTTACTTTTTCGTCACCAAATAACGACCTGATGATAACATTTTCTTTTGGTACAGAATCACGTACTTTTTGTAGGTTAAATCTTTTTTTATGACTTTTTATTTTTTCATTCAGTTTTATTGAGCTAGTATTTTTATCTTGGAATGAAATTTTCAATACTCTTCGGTAATTATTATTTTTATTCGGGCTAGCTCTGTGAAATGCAGTTCTATTAAATAAAAAAGAATGTCCTCTTTTACCTGTTATACTGTAAAATTTTGAGCTCTTAAACAATCTAGGAAGATAACCTAACTTTTTTGTGCAAACTTCAAATGCACCATCATTGGCACCTACATCAGTTAGATATACAAAAAGGCTTATATGCTGAATACCTCCCTTTTCAAAATCATGAATACAGTCTATGTCTCTATGCCAACCGTCTAAAAAGTTGTCCCCTGCTATATGAGATTTTTGAGACTTACCATCAATTTCATATGAATGACAATGATAAAGAATTGGATTGGGCATTAGCTTATAAATTAATGATATTAAGCTTGGGTTAAAAACATCGTAAAGAACCCCTAAATCAAGCATATCTAAAGCATCTACATAGCGTCTAGATTGATTCTGCTGTAAGAATAATTGATCAAATTTAGTATTCAAATACTCTATGGTTTTATCTGAATAGATTGGTTCAATTGCGACAAAAGAATTTTTAGTAAGCTTTTCAGCTAATGTTGATTTAACTGTAAACTTACTAAGCATATCTATACATTCCAAAAATCAAACAGACAAGAAATATAGAACCATAAATAGTAATAAATTCACTCAACGAATATATGCCTATTAATGATGTTATTAATGTTAATACTAAGGCTATTACACCAAAGCTCTCTTTGATACGTTTTTTCATAATCCCTTCACTTATCGAATTGTTCCTTTTTTGTACTTAAAAAGATTGAAACTGACAATTTTACTTGAAGCTTTTTATAAAACTGCTCAGCATAAGTTATAGGTACAAAATACCTTAAATTATTATAAAAACAAAATTTATTCCATGTTCTTAATACAAAGAGCTATAAACTGTAACAAATAACGAACAATGCACGCTGTTATAGCAAAAACACGAGGTTATAAAATGCAAGACGATAGCAATTGCTTATGGCTTAATTCTGATACAGGAAAAACTATTTGCTAAGATTTGGTTCAAATCGATAGTGACCTGTAATTTTATAGTTAAATAACATATCTTCCATTTTCGGCCCCCAGCCAATGTTATGAACAATGAGAGGTCTTAATTTATCTTCAGATAGCTCATCTGTTACAATGCCGATATGAGGCCTATTATTAGGTAAAACCCAAGTCACAATATCACCAGCTTGGTAATCAGCAGCTGTTTTGCTAATAACTTTTCTTGTGCCAAATTTTTCAAAAAACACTTGCAGGTTAGGTACCCTTCGGTGGTCAATGTTGGTATCTGGTTTGGTCAAGCCCCAAATTCGCTTTGAAGGATATAAGATAAAGTTGTCGCGCATATCTTCATGTACAAGCGTCTGTAAATCAATTCCTAAAGCTCTATAGCTGCGAATTATCACATCGGTACACACACCTATATTTTTTGGTACATCGCCATTGGGGTAGTCAATTTTTCGATAACTGCCGTTATAAATTACAACGTGTTCAGTACGCTCTTTCGCAGCTTTGACTAATTTTGCTTGAAAGCTTTGTGCTTGCGTATTAAACGCAATCAATGAAAATAAAATTAAGGCTGTTTTTATCATTTACAAACTCCATTTGGAAGAATAATACAGTACTTCATAGGCTACAAAATGCTACACGATTTCAATATTGCAGTTTCCAGCTTTTCCCTCAAGTAAAAAAATCTAACGCACTGTTTTAAAATATATAAATGAATAACTCAAGCTAAATACATACAACGATGTTATTTCAGGTTGTTACCTTGATATTGTTTTTATAACTAGTCATTGATAAATTAATAATTAATTAAAACATGACAAGTTTATAAATGGACTTTATACGTTTTTTTATCACCTTATGTGCTTTATTTATTGCTTCATTCAGCCATTCAGTTTCAGCTAAATTGCTGATAGGTGTATCAAGTGAAAATGGCGAATCTTTAAAGTACTACCGTAAACAATTTCATGGTGAATTAAAGTCAGCATATAGCTGTGTTATTAATCATCTCGAATCCGACTTTGACGTTATTACAGTACCGCAAGCTCGTTTAATTAAAATGTTAAAAAATAATGAAGTAGATATCGCTATGCCATTATTACTGCTTCCTCAAAGAGATCTATTTGCGACTCGTTCAAAAACAATTTATCAAGTTGGTTACCAGCTCATAATCCAGGCAAATGAAGCAGATTTAAGTATTAAAAATTTACGCAAGCAGGCATTATTACAAGGCATAGCATATAAGCGCGGTACTGGTGCGCGCACCTTAATACTTAAATATTTAGACATTGATGAAAATGAAATACTAAGCCATGAGCAACAAGTTAATACATGGCAACAAGCTGTTGAGTTTGTAGCTAAAAACAGAGCTGGTATTACAGCCCTACCCACTGTAATTGCAAAAGATATCGAGCCTCACCACTTTGATGGCGTTACACGCATAAAAATGCCAGACCACCAATTAGGCCTCTATATGTCAACACGTTTTGCCAAAAGCGCTGAAGCAACTATAATCAATGATGCATCTAAAACCTGTAAAGAACTTAGATAGACGATTAATTAGTTATTTTTCTCAGTATTAAGTTCGGCTAAACGGCTTTCAACTTGCATCCGCTCTTGCTCTGTTAGTTCGCCATAGAACTTAGGATATGGCCATCCATAACCCCAGCGAAAGCTGGTTGGTAAAAAAGGTGTACCACCCACTCTGACACCAGCAAGCATCAATACCGCAATCTCTTTCTCACCTACTTTTGCAACACACTCTTTTAAATCGACATCAGCTTGCTCACGTTGCTTGAAAGTACCGCCTTGCCAATATGCGAGATCATGGGCTGTACAGCAAGCCAACCACAAGTTTTTATGTTCTATAGTTCCATCAGGAAAAGAGCTGCAACCATCACTGCCGAAGGGTTTTAATTTTGCATTAGCAACACTTAAGAAAGGGTAAGTAAGTAGCATTAGAAAAACAAAGCGAAGCATGTGTTTCATTGTTTTAGAGCTCACAGTTAATTTTCAATATTATACACAGAGCCTTCACAACGCATTGATTTATAGCACTGATATGTATTTGACGTAGTATAACATTGAGAAAAAACTATACCATTACCACCCATTTTATGTGCTTTAACTTTTAAAGAATCTTGTAAAGTACCTTTTATATTGGAAGGATTGTAATAATAAGCATCTTCAGGGATAAGAGAGTCATTTTTTTCGTGACAAAAGTTGGATTCTACATTACCTAAATAGGTTGATCTAAAGTTGAAAATTTCTCGATCGTTATAAACCTGGACTTGTTCACCTCTTCCTCTGTTTTCGGCGTCAGCAATAATATAATTCCCGAAGTTAGAATTAATAGAGCAAGAACATTGTAAAATCAGTAATAATATAAGTGAAATTCTTTTTAGCATATTAATTAAATTCCCTTTACTTTTTAATTTAAACAAAGCTACTCAACCTTAGCAAAACCTCTATTTTTAAAAAGTGCAATTTTTGCTTTTACTTAAATAGGTGTTTGTCTCAGAAATTATATTTACATAATGCTAAAATATCACACTATTTGAAAATTAATGTAAAAAAGTGCAAAAAAACCGCCAAGTGTTAATCGGCGGTTTCATCATATGAAGCTGAATTATTTCAATGCGTCTTCAACAACTGGGTAATGGTCCCACACATGTTTATCGCTCACTGAGCGAAGTAACTTGATATATTCAGCGTGAGTCCAAGCAAGTGGTGTCGCTGAGTTTGTCCCCTCACCTAACTGATAGCCTGCTTTATTATTACCAACGCCATCCCAAACTTGCTCAGGTAACATCATGCCTTCATTAGCAAATGCTTCCATGCCTTTTACATAGGTGTCTTTAATCGCTTTTTGCTTCATCGCATCAAGGCTATTGGTTGCGTTTGCCGCTGCGATTTCATAGTGACCACGCTCACCGGTGAAAAACGGCCAAACACGACCACGTTGACCTGGAGTGTTATTGCCACCTTCAGCATAGTTGTTACCTGTCACTTCATCTTCACCGTAACCATCGTTACCATAGCGACGGTAGCCTGGGAATGAACCCGAACCATCAGCAAAATTAAAGGTATAGCGCACTTGCAGGTTATCAACTAAGGTTTCGTCATCATACTCTGGTAAAGTTTTTACAATGCTTGGAGCAAGTGCATCACGCACACCATAGCGAACAAGCTCTAAGAAACCGCCATCAAGGATTTGCTTTTTATCAAAGCCTTTACGACCGTTATTAGCATTAAGTGTGGTTGATGAGTTTGGATCTTTGTCTTGACCGATACGGATGAAATATTCACCATCACTGTTTTCAGACTTAAGGTTACCTTGAGTCGTAAGCATCGTGCTTTCAATTTCACTGTTGTAGGTTTTAGCCGTTGCTAGATAACGCTCTGCATTTTTAGTGTCACCTGCTTTTTTAGCAATATCAGCAGCCGTTACTAGGCCTGCAACTACCGCAGCTGTTGTTGAAGGAGAAAAACCATTTTGTTCTTCCCAGCGCTCTTGTTGCGTTGCTGGTGGTGTAATTTGTGTGTCGTTCCAAAGAATTTTCGCAACGCCACCATCAACTAAGAAATCCGCCGCTGGCTTTAACATTTTGCCATACCAATCTGTTAGCTCTTGATCGCTAAGTACGCCTGCTTGATGTAGTTTCCACGCTAACATAATTGGCATTGCTGTTTGATCAAGCTGAACAGCTACCCATTCAAGCTCACCATCAACGTGCGTTTTTTGTAAGAACCAACCCGTGTCACCACCATTGCCTGGCGTGCTGTCCGTCACTTGTACTTTTTCTAGATATTCAAACGCCGTTTTAGCTGTACGTGTATCACCCATAGCCATAAATGCCATAGCAACTTGATAGAAATCACGAACCCAAACGGCTTTATAACCAGTAGAACCTGTTTTAGCCGAAACCGTTTCACCCCAAGGGTTAGAAAGTGACGCAATTAAAGCACCTGCATGAGTTTTATCTTCTTGCGCTTTTAATACCATGGCGCTGGTATATAGCAATTTACCATTATCAGCAGTGCTGTTAGTTAATGTGCTCAAAGGTTCAAGGCTTGCTAAGTAGTCTTGCCAACCAATTGCCGCACCTTCGCCGTTATAAGCAGCAAGCACTTTTTCATAACCTTGGTTTAAACTTGTTTGGCCTTCTTTTAAGCTTGCAGCTTCAGAATTACCAAAGCTTAAAGCTAAATCAAAGGTGGTGTTTTTAGATACTTCGCCAAGCTCTGCAAGTAAGCTTACATTACCCGACTTATCACCGGTATTTTGATAAGTCGTTGATAATGATTGCGATGCTTTTAACTCTTTTAAGCCATCACTCACACCTGTAAAGCCAACACTTGCCTTTTTAAATGGTTGAGCGGCTTGTAAAGATAAAAAGTTATCATCTTGCCAAGCAACTAGACCTTTGTCGGTCACTTTTGCGAAATCGTCTAAACCGTTGTTATCAATGTAAGGATTTACATTAACATAGGCTTTCACACCTTCAAGGTCAGTATTAAATACGCTACGAACAAACAATGTTTGCCCGTTTGGATCTGTAAAAATGTGTTTTTCTAGGGTGAACCGACCTTGTTTATCTTTACTTACCACTTTGTACGCAAGCGATAATGGGCGACCTGCGTCGTCTTTATATAAATAATCAATGCTAACATCCAGATCATCGTTTTCTGTTACGGTAAAGTCTTTACCAACTACAACAAACTGCATATCTTTGATTTGTGCTTGGTGAATTAAACCAAACATGGTTTCTGTGATCATGCCTTTAGCGATTGAAAACCAAACTTTTGATACTTTGCCGGTAGCAGCTGCATCACTATAGTGGCCGTCTTGGTATTGCTCGTAAGATGTACCAATACCTGTTTTACCTGAGTATGCCCAAAAAGGTTCAACACCCGGAGCTCCTGGCGCAGACACCTGCTCAACTGATGTATTAACTGATTGCTCTGAACTACAAGCTGTTAAACCTAACGCTAAAAAACTTGCGGTAATAAGATTAAATTTTTTCATGGTGTGTCCTTATTATTGTTGCTTAACGCGCAGTACAGCGACCGCTGCTAGTACAAATGACACTGCACCTAGCACTAACGCATAAATCGGTTGATTATCAAAAAAGTGACGTAAAATTAGGCCTAATACGCTTGCCGCTAAAAGCTGCGGAATAACAATAAAGAAGTTAAAGATACCCATGTACACACCCATTTTCTTACTTGGTACTGAGGTACTTAACATTGCGTATGGTAAAGATAGAATTGACGCCCAAGCAAAACCAACCCCAATCATTGGCCAGATTAGTAAACTTGGATCTTTGATAATAATAAAGCTCACCAAGCCCAATGCACCTAACACTAGGTTGATAGCGTGAGCCATTTTTAGCCCTACTTTTTTAACGATAATTGGAATACACAGTGCAGCAATAGCTGCAAAACCGTTATAAGCGGCAAATAATACACCAACCCAGTCAGCACCGTTGTTGTAAGCAAGAGAGCTTGTATCACTGCTGCCGTAGTGGAAGCTAGTTACTGCCGAGGTGGTATAAATCCACATTGCAAACAATGAGAACCAGCTAAAAAATTGTACCCAAGCCAATTGTTTCATCGTTTCTGGCATAGTGAATACATCATTCACAACTTGATAAAAGCCACCACTGGTTGCGTTTTTAGCTTTTAAAGCACCGGCAATAAATTGAATAACACCAAAACTAATCAAACCACCTGCAAGCAAATACAGCTCTTTCTCAAGAGAAAGACCGGTAACGATACCAAGTACAACAAGGCCAAGCACCGTAAAGATTGCAGCGCCTTTGTTAAAGTTTACATCACTTTGAACATCAGCCGAGTCATCGCTTTGCTCTTGTTCATGAAAGCTTTCAAGCTCTTCTGGTGAATATTCTTTAGTTGTAAAGACGGTCCAAAACACAGCAATAATTAAAACAACGGCACCAAAATAAAACGAGAATTTTACAGAATCCGGGATTTGCCCAGCAGGTGCAGTATTGGCAATATCGAACCAGTTAGTCATCATCCAAGGTAAAGCAGACGCGACAACCGCACCGATACCAATGAAGAAGCTTTGCATTGCATAACCAGTTGCACGTTGCTTTTTCGGCAGATTATCACTGACAAGTGCACGGAAAGGTTCCATAGTCACGTTAATTGACGCATCCATGATCCATAACATACCCGCCGCAATCCACAGGCTTGGTGAGTTAGGCATAATGAATAACGATAACGTCGTTAAAATAGCCCCATAGAAAAAGAACGGACGACGGCGACCTAACTTATTCCATGTTTTATCGCTCCAGTAACCAATGATAGGTTGTACGATAAGACCTGTAAGCGGCGCTGCAACCCAAAGGATTGGAATGTCATCAACATTGGCACCTAAAGTTTGAAATATACGACTCACATTACCGTTTTGTAATGCAAAGCCAAATTGGATGCCAAGGAATCCAAAACACATATTCCATATTTGCCAAAAGCTTAGCGTTGGTTTGTTATTATTCATAGTCAGCCTTTAAGGTAAATACTGCACTGCTTAAGCCGTTCAGTTGTAATTGAATTGGCGCCTTCGTTGCTGCCTCAGAAATCACAATGTCGGCATGATTTTCTAGATTGTCAGTTAACGTTAAACCACTGTGGTTAAGTTTAGGTAATAACGCTTGGTTAAGAGTAAGCTCAACATTCTGTGGATTTTCTGAAAAGTTACTTACTACAAGCACCAGCTGTTGGCCTAGCTTACGCGTAAAGGCAATTACTTGCTCTGAGCCAGTCAATTCAACCGCTTGCATGTCACCGCCAACAATTGCAGGAAGTGTGTTTAATGACATTAACTTCGTGTAGTAAGCGCGAAGATCAGCTTGCTGCTTTGAAAGCGCACCGCCATCGAATTTACCATTATTCATCCATGCTTGATGCGCAGGTACACCCATATAATCGAAAATGCTGGTACGCGTTGGGTCACCAAAACCACCGTCTTCAGAGCCATCTTCACCAACAGCTTGACCAAAATAAAGTAAGGTTGGCGAACGCGACATTAATGTAGAAACCACCATAGCTGGCTTACCTTTTTCACTGCTACCAGCGAAATCCGGGCTAGCAATGCGTTGCTCATCATGGTTTTCTAAAAAGTGGAGCATGTGCTCTTCAATATCAGCCACTTGGCTTTGGATTTCAAAAATAGTTTCTGCTGATTGCTTGCCTTGCATCACAGCTTTAACTGTGTCGTAAAAACCGACTTTGTCGTACAGATAATCCATCTTACCCTGCTGAATATAAGGGCGATAAAGTGTTGGGTTATAAACCTCTGCCAGAATAAAGGCATCACTTTTTTGCATTTTTATTGATGAGTTTAAAAAGCTCCAAAACTCAACAGGCACCATTTCTGCCATGTCATAACGGAAACCATCAACACCTTTATCTAACCAATATAGTGCGATATCTCGGAATTTATACCAGCTATTTGGTAGGTCTTTATCCTGCCAAAAAGCATAGTGCGCACGGTAATCTTTTTCAGCGTAATCAGCTGGTAGTGTTGGGAAATCGTAGCTGCCGTCTGGTTTCACACCGTAATTGATTTTAACTGTTTCGTACCAATCATTGATGTCGGGTTTAGCAGCGCGTGCCCCATTGCCCGTCCATTTTGCTGGTGTTTCATCAAACTGATTATCTGCAAGTGGATGCGGGTTACCACCTAATACTTGGTAGCTATCGCTTGTTGGCACTTGAAATGACTGCCCTGTTACATAATAAAAATTATTATCGCGAGCATAGGTTTTCGTCGTGTCATCATCAGCGCCGAAATCTTTAACACCTTCAGGCTTGGCAACCGACTCGTAGTTACGCGCTACATGATTTGGCACAATATCAATAACAACTTTCATACCGTGCTCATGAGTACGATTGATAAGCTCAACAAACTCTTCTAAGCGGCGCTCAGGGTTAATTGCTAAATCAGGATTAACATCGTAATAATCTTTCACCGCATAAGGCGAGCCTGCACGCCCTTTTACAACATCAGGGTCATCTTGAGACAAACCGTATTCAGTATAATCAGTTACTAATGCATGACGCGGCACACCGGTATACCAAACATGTGTCGTGCCTAGCTCTTTAATACCTTGTAATGCTGCATCATTAAAATCAGCGAATTTGCCAACCCCATTTTCTTCTAATGTGCCCCACGGTTTATTCGTGGTGTTTGTATTACCAAATAATCGAGTGAATACTTGATAAACCACAGGCTTAGAGATAGCTGCTTGACTAGCTTCTGATTGTTGCTTTTGCGTGTTCTGCTGTACTGGCGCATCGTTACCACAGGCAGTTAAACCTAAAACCGAAGCCACTACTAGCGCAGTTATTTTGTATGTTGTCATCATTACTTCATTTTTCTGTAAATATCAGTTCATACTAATGTTAAGGGCTGCATACGGACAGTAAATGCATACGTATTCAGCCTATTAGTTGCAATTATTCAAGCTCGATTAAGCGTGCTTGCATAGCTTTTAAGCGGATTGGCGCTGCAAGATCAACAGGTTTTTCGCTGATTAAATCACGTCCTTTATTGTTGCCTTTCAGCACTTCTTGCATGTAGCTTAAGTCCCAATCAATGGCTTGTTGGTTTTTGTTAAGAATAACTAATACAGTTTGCTCATTGTGTTCTCTCACATAGCTATACACGCCTTGCTTCGGTGAAAAATGCATTAAACGGCCTTCGCTTAGCGCTGGTTTTTCTTGGCGCAGTTGAAGCAGCTTTTTAATGCTAGTTAACATCTCTTGCTGATCAGTTGAAAGGCCTTCGCCTGTGAAGGCATTCGCTTTTTGACCATGAAACCCACCCGGGAAGTCAATGCGAATATCACCGTGGTCATTACTTGGCGTGTTATCAAGTAACAGTTCTGTGCCGTAATAAATTTGTGGAATACCGCGAGTCGTTAACAGTAGCGTCATGGCTAATTTTGTTTTTGCTAGGTCTTGACCAAGCTCAGTGTAAACACGGCTCATGTCATGATTATCAGCAAACACTAAAATGTTATCTGTATCAGCATATAAAAAGTCATTCGCTAGCGATTGATACACTTTTACCCAACCTGTATTCCAGCTTTCTTCTTCGTTGAGTGCTTGGATCAGCGCTTCTTGTAATGAAAAGTCCATCACACTCGGTAAGTCAGAGGTATAACCATCTTGATTTACTTTGCCGCGCTGCCAATAAGAAGCAATTGCTGGGTTGGTTGTCCACTCTTCACCAACAATATTAAAGTTCGGATACTCGGTCATAATGGCTTTAGTCCAATCGGCTAAAAATGCTTTATCTGAGTATGAATAGGTATCAACACGAATGCCGCTTAAGTTGGCGTATTCAATCCACCAAATGGCATTTTGAATCAAATAAGTAGACAGTAACGGCTGGCGCTGATTTAAATCAGGCATAGACTCAACAAACCAACCATCATTAAATTGACGTTTATCGTATTGGCTCGCATGTGGGTCTTGAATTGTTTGTCTGGCGTGACTTGTGGCATTTTTGCCGTTTTCAAACTTGCCATCAAAGTTAACCCAATCTGCTGTTGGCATATCAACCATCCACTGATGCGATGAACCAAAGTGGTTAAGTACCATGTCCATCACTAAGCCGATGCCATGCTCTTTCGCCTCTGCTGATAATGTTTTGTAAAGTGCATTACTACCCATACGCGGATCAACTTTGTAAAAGTCAGTAATGGCATAACCATGATAAGAGTAACTTGGCATGTCATTTTCAAGCACCGGTGTTAACCAAAGTTGAGTCACACCTAAGTCCTCAAGATAATCTAGGCTATTAATAACACCTTGAATATCACCGCCATGTCGGCCACCTTTAAAGCTTGGGTTTGCAGCCTCCTTCATACCAGCAACGGTGTCATTGCTTGGATCACCATTTACAAAGCGATCAGGATTGATTAAATAAAGCGTATCTTTATTTGTAAAGCCATGACGATTGGCACTTTGTTTATCACGGGCATTTAACGGGTAAGTAAATTCTGTGCCATCTTCAGCTTTAAAGGTTAGTGTTCCCGCCTTTGCATTATCGCTAATGGTTAAATCTAAAAACGCGTAGTTAGGGTTATTCGTTGTTGTCACCCCTTTAAACTCAACACCTTTATAAGGGATCATTTGCCACGTTTTGCTAGCAATATTGTTATCGTAAAGCATGACTTGTAACGAGTCATTTTGCATTCCTACCCACCAGTTTTCTGGTGACGCAGTAATTGCAAAGCTGGCTGTCGAGTTGAAAAGCGTAAATGCGGTCGTTAACGCTAAAAATATTCGTGTTGTTTTCATAGTTAATTTTGTACTTTTTCTAAGAATTGACTGTGGCTCGGCAGTTGCTCTACAGTGCTATTAATCAAGGTTTTTAAATTACTAAATAGCTCATTTAACTGCTCATCTGATAACGCATCAGTTAATGGATGGTGATCCTCTGCTATAAGCCCTTGCCCTATCATCACTTGTTGCCATGCAACTTCGGCAAATAGCTCATCGTCTTCTCTTACGAGCTTGCCACTGGTTTTAAATAGCTCAATTTTCTTTTTAAGACTACTTGGAATATCCATGCCTTTACAAAAACGCCAAAACGCACTGTCATCACGCTCAGTAATATTGTAGTGAAGAATAATAAAGTCACGAATTCGCTCAAATTCTGTTTTACTTTGTTGATTAAATTCATCCACAAGGCTTTGTTTAATACCTTGATGAGGAAAAAACTTAATTAAACGAATGGCTGCACTTTGAATTAAATGAATACTGGTCGATTCTAATGGCTCTAAAAATCCGCTCGATAAGCCAACCGATACCACATTTTTATGCCACTGCTTTAAACGGCGGCCTGTTTTAAATTTAATAACGCGGGGCTCTGTCAGTGGTTTAGCAGGTAAGTTATCCAAGAGCTGTTGTTTTGCCGCTTCGTCTGATAAGAAACGAGAAGAATAGACAAGACCGTTGCCTAAACGATGCTGTAATGGAATTTGCCACTGCCAACCCGAGTCTCTTGCAATTGAACGTGTATATGGAATTGCATCGTTAGCTGATTCACTTTGCACTGCAACAGCACTATCACAAGGTAACCAATGTGACCAATCCTCAAAACCTGCATTAAGTGTTTGCTCTATTAATAATGCACGTAAACCTGTGCAATCAATAAATAAGTCGCCGTCAATTTGCTCGCCATTTTTAAGCAATAAAGAGGTTATATGCCCGCTTTGGTGACATTGATTAACCGATTCAATTTTGCCTTCAATCCGTTTTACGCCCCGTGATTGTGCTAATTCTTTTAAGAACTCGCCGTATCGTGTGGCATCAAAATGATAGGCATAATGTAAGCCCGCTAACTGAGTATTTGGAATTTGTTTAAGGTGGGCAAATTTATGTGCTTTTGCAGCTTGGTAGTTAAGTGAAAAATCCCAAAAATCAGGTGCATTATTAGCTTGATTTGCTTTTAACCAAAAGTGGTAAAACTCACAAAACGGGAAGTCTTTACCTATCTCACCAAAGGCGTGCATATAGCTGTGACCTTGGCTGCGCCAATTTTCAAACTCAATACCCAGTTTAATCGTTGCGCCAGTGGCCTTAATAAATTCTTTTTCGGTTATACCTAGCGCACCATTTAGATGCAAAATAGGTGGAATACTGGCTTCACCGACACCGACAGTGCCAATTTCTGCTGACTCTATCAGGGTTATATCAAGCACTTTACCCAGCACTTTATTGAGTAATGCTGCAGTTATCCACCCTGCGGTACCACCGCCAGCAATCACTACTTTGGTTATTTTTTTTGATTCCATAGTACACCTAACGCCAATTTCAATTCATTGAGTGTAGCTCACTGATATAAAAAAGCCCTTGTAAAACAAATCACAAGGGCAATTTTATATCTCTGTTTAGCTCATTACAGCTTGTAGCTGAAGCCTAACAGGAATGTACGACCGTAGTCTTGATAATCACGTACTTGAAGTGAGTTATCACCTTGTAGTGATGTGAACGGCTCTTCTGTGATGTTCTGAACTTGGAAAGTTACAGATAAACCGTCAAGACTCTCTACACCGCCTTCACTAAAGTCATAACCAATTTGTGCATCCCAAATTGTTTCGCCTTTAATATCAACTTGTGTAGTAGCAAAACCTAAACCGTATACGTCACCTTTAAAGTCACTACGTTTACGCATGCTAGTACGTGCTTGGAAACCGTTACGCTCAAAGTAAACTGTTAAGCTATCGATTTGGTCAGATAAACCAGGTAGCTCATATTCGTTACCATTTTGGTCAGTTAAGTCTTGCTCAACACCTGTATGGCTTGCGATTAAACCAAAACCGTCTAGTGATTCACTGAACATAGTGAACGGTAGTGTTAATGAAAGCTCATAACCCCATAGGTCACCAGAACCACCATTTACTTTACCAGAACCAGTACCGGTTGAAGTTGCAGGGATTTCACCGGTAGACGGGTCAGCTACACCGCTCATGTCGATTTCATAAGTACCATCGAAAATCCACTGAGTGATATCTTTATAGAATACAGCAGCTGCAAAGTAACCTTCTTCATGGAAGTAGTTTTCGTAGCTTACATCAAAACCTGTTGCTTCTTTTGGTTCAAGTTCAGGGTTACCACCTGATACACTCCAGTAGTTACCATTTTCATCAGGTTGTTGATTGTAAGAAGCATTAACTGATGAGTTCATTTCATCTAAGCGAGCACGAGAAATCGTTTTCGCCGCACCAAAACGTACAGTTTGCTCTTCATCAATTGCAAACGATAAATTGATGCTTGGTAAGAAGTGGCTGTAATCGTGGCTTACATCAGTTGGTGATACAACAACTAAACCATTCACTGTGTTAGCGGCAAAGCCTTGTGAAGACTGTTCAGTTTTCACATAACGCACACCAACGTTACCTGTTACAGGGATTGAACCAATTTCAGCATTAATGTCAGCTTGAGCAAAAAACGCTGTTACTTCTTCTTGTACAGTCCAAGATTGTGTCTTGTGTTTTGAATCAGTTAAGCTTTCTTGAAGAAGGTTATAATAACCGTCGTTTACTAAACCGTTGGTATCGTATGCAACCATGTTGCCCATACCAATGAAATCAAGGCTCGCTGTACCTAAACGGTATTGCTCAGGGATTGATAACATACCTGGATTTGATAAAGAGAAATCTTTTAATGTCATGAAGTAACCTTCAGACACTTTGCTCTTTTCACGGTCACGGTAAGACATACCAAATGACACACGGCTGATGTAAGCGTTATCAAGTACTTTGCTTGCAGCAAGTTTTAATGTGCTTAATTCATCATTGATTTCTGGCGCGTTGATAAAGCCATCTTGCGCTGTATTTTGGTATTCAGTACCTGTTAAACCATACTTATCGTTAAGTGCAGCACTTGCACCCCAAGATAATGGGCCACCAAGTTGGATTAAGTCGTAATCGCTGTAATCAAGGTTGTGGCTGAATTGCGCGCCAGTGTTACCACCGTCAAACTCGTAACCAATCGTATCAGCAACACCATTTGCGTCACCACGACCTGTACCTGAGTAGCTTTCGATACTCCAGATTTGACGTTCAACTTCAGAGCGGCTTACGTCAAATTCTACTGACCAGTCATCACTGATGTCGTATTTTGCATTAAAACCAAACTGAGTTAGCTCAGCGTTACGCTCTTCGTAGTCGTTACGAACAACAACACGTTGACCTTCAGTTACTGCACTTGTGATAAAACCAGAGTCAGCATCAATTACAGCTGAGCTTGGGTCGATTGAACCTTGGCCCCAAGCAAATGGCACTTCAATACCACGTAAGATTTTTTCATCCGAAAAATCAACGTATAAGGCATCGAATGTCATGTTAAGACGATCTGTCGGCGCAGCTTCAATAACAAGCATCGCTGTGTCACGCTCAAGAGTCGATGAACGTACGAATGGTTTAGCACCACCTAGAATTGAATACGTGTTACCATCTCCACCGGTAAACTCAGGGTAGCCCCATGAATTCCAACGTTTTTCTTGGTTAGGTGAGCTCATTGTATTGTAAGCAAATGCAACACCAATTGTGTCATCTGCAAACTGATCAATGTATGAAACAGTACCGCGGAAACCTTTATCGTCACCGTCTGGGTTTAATTTATCAAAACCAGTTTGCTCATATTGGCCATTGAACATGATAACTTGCTCACCTTTGCTTAAAGGTTTAACAGTTTGCATGTCGATTACGCCAGCAATACCTTCTGCATCAAGACTAGCGCTTGGTGTTTTATATACCGTTACGCCACTCATAATTTCTGATGGGTAAAGGTCAAATTCTACGCCACGGTTGTCACCGATTGATACTTGCTCACGGCCATTAAAAGTAGTAGCACTTTCGTTTTCACTGAAACCACGAACACTTACGCGGCTAGCTCGACCATCTAGACGTTGAGCAGTTAAACCAGGAAGGCGTGCAATTGATTCTGCAATTGATGAATCTGGTAGCTTACCGATATCTTCTGCTGAGATTGACTCAACAACTTCAGGAGTGAAGCGTTTAGTATTAATAGATTCTACAACACTGCCACGAAAACCTTTTACTTCGATAACTTCAACGTTATCGTTTTTTGCTTTTTGGTCTTCTTCTGCAGCATACGCTACAAAGCTATTTAAACCTGCGGCTGTTAAAGCCAGAGTTAATATACTTGGTTTGAACATAGACATGATGCTTTTCCCATTACCCAAATTGTAATGCCAACGCGATGCAGATATTTATTATCTAATAGCTGAAGTCGTTGACTGATTTTGTTGTCGGAATGAATATTAACGCCGAGATTATTTCCTTAACAAATTTATGCATACGTATTCAGCGTAGTTCAACCACTTAAAAATTAACAATACATTTACACAATTAAGACTTAACCCATTGTAATTGTTAACTTTAGTATGATACCAGCACAATTTAATAAGAATGAAACATTTTCGCCATAATTTTGAACCTTAACTCTCCAGTAGAAACACAAAAGCCTCCTCAACAGGGTGTTAGCAAAAGAAGCAATGTTAATAAACAGAAAAAGTTCGACAAACTGGAAATTGGTCTTACCAAATTTTATTTGCACTACTTTGGCCAGAAGCAACTGTTTTATGCACCAAGCTGGGGTTTTTTGTTTTTACAAATAACAAGCAAAGCCAATTGGTAAATTTTTTCATAGATGAAATAGCCAATTGAACTGGTGCAACGACGGATATTTTTTCAGTAATTAAAATATGAATTTAGCGTGCATACGTATGCAGAGTTTTTACACTATCCCAGCCTTCACGTATGCTTTTGACATTCCGGCAACATCTAGTTAGTTGCCCAACAGTTTACAAACACTGAGTGTCACGATGGAGAAAAACATGGCTCAAAAGCAGTGGTATAAAGGTGCGGTTATCTATCAAGTTTATCCGCGCAGTTTCCAAGACACCAATGGCGATGGCATTGGTGATATCAAAGGTATCATTGATCGCATCGATTATATTAAGAGCTTGGGTGTTGATGCTATTTGGATTTCACCTTTCTTTAAATCACCAATGAAAGATTTTGGTTATGACATAAGTGATTATCGTGATATCGACCCTATTTTTGGTAACCTTGCTGATTTTGATGATTTAATTGCACAAGCTCACCAACGTGATATTAAAATTATTATTGATCAGGTATTGAGCCATACCTCAGATCAACATCAGTGGTTCCTCGATAGTCGTGAAGATAAAACCAACGATAAAGCTGACTGGTACGTTTGGGCAGATGCGAAGCCGGATGGCACACAACCAAATAACTGGTTATCTATATTTGGTGGTCCAGCATGGCAATGGGAACCGCGTCGTGGTCAATATTACTTGCATAACTTCTTTGCAGAACAGCCTGATTTAAACTTCCATAATCCTGAAGTTCGCAAAGCCGTATTAGATAATGTGGAGTTTTGGCTTAAAAAAGGTGTTGATGGTTTCCGCTTAGATGCGATCAATTTCTGTTATCACGATGCACAATTACGTGACAATCCTGCTAAGCCGCCTGAAAAGCGTCAGGGTCGTGGCTTTAGCGAAGATAACCCGTATGCGTTCCAGTATCACTACTACAATAATACGCAACCAGAAAACTTAAGCTTTATGCAGGACATTCGTGCCCTATTAAATAAATACCCTGGCACGGTTGCTTTAGGTGAAATCTCATCAGAAGACTCATTAGCTACTATGGCTGAGTACACCTCAGGTGGTGATAAACTCCACATGGGTTATAGCTTTGAATTACTTACTAATGATTACAGTGCAGAATATATTCGTAATACCGTGAGTACATTAGAAGAGCGTATGACTGAAGGCTGGCCATGTTGGGCATTTAGTAACCACGATGTTGAACGTGTTGCTAGTCGCTGGAGTAAAGATAACACGATCAATCCGCAGCAATGTAAAATGCTGACCGCCCTGCTTGCTTCATTACGCGGCAGCGTATGTATGTATCAAGGTGAAGAGCTTGGTTTAGGTGAAGCTGAAGTCGCTTTTGAAGACTTACAAGACCCATACGGCATTACTTTCTGGCCAAACTTTAAAGGCCGTGATGGATGCCGTACTCCAATGCCATGGGACGCAAGCGATGCTGAACAGGCGGGCTTCTCAACAGCTAAGCCATGGCTACCTGTAGGCAATGCTCACAAAGCCGTTGCTGTTAATGCGCAAGATCAAGACAAAAATTCGATTTTGAATGCCTACCGTGAATTTATGGCATGGCGTAAAGATAAAAATGTTCTGTTAGAAGGCGACATTGAGTTTTTAAACACTCCAGAGCCTGTACTTGCTTTTTATAGAACCTTTGAAGGCGTCAAAATGCTGTGTGCATTCAACTTAGGCGCACAAAGTAGCGAGTTAACAATCTCTGATACAGTGTCTTCACTGCATACGGAGCTATCGCATCACACAGCTGAGTTAAACAATAATACAGTCACTCTGCCCGGGTTCGGTTGCTTTTATGCAACCCTGAATTAATTATCAGTTGTTAAACACCAAGCCCTGCAATGCAGGGCTTTTTATTACTAATAACACGATTAGTGATTCATGGTTTTACTATTAATGTAGTCAGTTAGTGCAAATAACACTCCCGACACCACAAACGTCACATGAATTAACACCTTCCAAAGTAACTCATCCGTTGAATGGTTGTTTGAGCTGATAAATACCTTTAAAAGCTCTACAGCAGAGATAGCGACAATGGCGCTTATTAATTTCATCTTAAGCCCTGAAAAACCAACCTTTCCCATCCATACAGGTCTGTCTTCGTGATTGTCTATATTCAACTTTGAAACAAAGTTTTCGTAACCACTAAAAATAATGATAAGCAAAAGCCCAGCTAAAAGCGCGGTATCAACCAAAGTTAATATTCCCACCAATAACTCTTGATTAGTTGCCGAAAACGTATTTAAGGCCATGCTGTAAAGATATTTGAAAAACTTTAACAACAATAAGACTACAGCGACTAATAAACCTATAAAAAATGGCGCTAACAGCCATCGAGAACGAAAAATAAATTTTTCGACGACTCTCTCTAATGTAGAAGGCACTTTTTTGTTTTTAGTTTGATTAATCTGTTCTGACATTTCTAAAATCACTCTCATAAATATTAGTTTGATAATACGCGGTTTTTATTAGTAATTTCTATATTTGCAGCGCACTACTGTGACTATTTTTTGTTTATCTTTACGATAAAAATATTTCGTTATCTTTTTTACAGATTTCGTTTATAAATTCACTTAAGCAAAGCGGTATGCCCTTTGCGCACCTTTACTGAGCACTTTAAGCCAGTAATTATTAATTATGTTGATTAGGAATAATTAAATGAACAAAGCATTGCTAGCACTAATTTTGGCACCTGTATTAAGCGTGTCAGCGTCTAACGCAATCGCTAACGAAGCACCTGAAGCATCAGCTGAAATGATCAAAGAATACACTGAGATGTGTTTAAACTGGGCTAAAGATGATGACATCAGCAACGAAGAATTAAAGCCATACGTACTAAAATGTGTGAACGATGAGCTTGAAGCTGAAGGCTTTAAGAAAGTAAAAGACGTACAAATTTAATTTGTCGTTAAACCAGATATAAAAAAACCGGAATGACACAAAGACGTGCGCTCCGGTTTTTTATTGCCTTGAAAAGCTAAGGAATTATTCCTTAGCTTTTGTCGATGTTTTCTTTTTTGCAGGCGCTTTCTTTTTACTTTCTTCAACCCACTTGCCATTTTGGTAGTGAGCAGTCCAACCTGTCGCTTTACCATCGACTTCACTCATCACATATTGTTCTTTATTTTTACGGCTATAACGAACAATTGCTGGGTTGCCATCTGGGTCTTGCGTAGGCGCATCAGCTAAATAGTAAAACTTCTCAGAAATACGATCTCTAAAACGTTTTAACTCTTCGACTTTAGGTGCACGAGTTTCACGAGACTTAGGAAAAGTATTCGCCGCCAAGAAAATACCTGAAGCACCATCACGAAGTACAAAGTAAGCTTCTGATTTTTCACATTCTAGTTCTGGTAAATGAACCGGATCTTCTTTCGGTGGCGCAGCTTCACCATTTTTGAGTAATTTACGCGTATTCTTACACTCTTCATTACTACAGCCAAAATACTTGCCAAAACGGCCTGATTTTAACTGCATATCTGAGCCACATTTATCACATTCGATAATTGGGCCATCGTAGCCTTTAATTTTAAAGGTACCTTGTTCAACGATATAACCCTTACAGGCTGGGTTATTACCACAGACATGCAGTTTACGTGTTTCGTCTATCAAGTATGAATCCATTGCCGTTTCACAGATTGGGCAACGCTTCATTTGCATTAGTGATTCTGTTTCAACATCTTCAACATCTGCGGCAATCGCTTCATCACCAGGCACCAAATTCATGGTTGTTGTACAACGCTCTTTAGGTGGCAGGTTGTAACCTGTACAGCCTAAGAATACACCAGTTGACGCAGTACGAATCCCCATTTTACGGCCACAGGTTGGACAATCGATGTCTGTTTCAACCATTTGATTTTGGCGCATACCACCTTGCTCTTCATCACCTGAAGCAATTTCAAGCTGAGTTGAAAAGTCTGCGTAAAATTTGTCTAGTACTTGTGTCCAAACGCGCTCACCTTCTGCGATATCATCCAGACGACCTTCCATTTTAGCGGTAAAATCAAAGTTCATCAGATCTTCAAAATTTTCCACTAAGCGGTCAGTAACTATCTCACCCATTTTTTCAGCGAAGAAACGGCGGTTTTCAACGCGCACATAACCACGGTCCTGAATCGTTGAGATAATTGATGCATAAGTTGAAGGGCGACCAATACCACGCTTTTCAAGCTCTTTAACTAAGCTTGCTTCACTAAAGCGCGCAGGTGGCTTGGTAAAGTGTTGCTTAGGATCTAACTCAACAAGCGTTAGTACATCACCCTCTTTTACAGCTGGTAATGATTGATCTTCTTCATTCTTTTTACGAACAGCTGGCTGAACTTTTGTCCAACCATCAAAGCGAAGTACACGGCCTTTTGCTTTTAGCTGATAATCACCCGCACCTACGGTTAAAGTTGTTAGGTCATATTCAGCAGGTACCATTTGACAAGCAACAAACTGACGCCAAATTAATTCGTAGAGCTTTTTCGCATCGGCTTCAACACCATCTAAATGGCCTGATAATACCGAGACACTTGATGGACGTATCGCCTCGTGCGCCTCTTGTGCATTGCCTTTAGAGCTGTAACTGATCGGTGCTTTTGGTAAATACTTTTCACCAAATTGCTCGGTTACGTAATCACGACACATTTCAACCGCATCTTTTGATAAGTTGGTTGAGTCGGTACGCATATAAGTAATGTGACCCGCTTCATATAAGCGTTGAGCCAGCATCATAGTCTTTTTAACACCATAGCCTAAACGTGTACTAGCAGCCTGTTGCATGGTTGAGGTAATGAATGGTGCACTAGGCTTACTCTTGCTTGGCTTTTCTTCAACGCTAACAACCTTGTACTGAGCTTTCTCTAGGTCAGTAACCGCAGCCATTGCCTGCGCCTCATTAACAGGCTTAAATGCTTTGTCAGCGTGTTTCGTAACTTCTAAACGTAATGCAGCTTCACTATTTTTAACATCAGCGTGTACATCCCAAAACTCTTCAGGGATAAATGCTTTGATTTCACGCTCACGCTCAACGAGTAAACGCACCGCAACAGATTGCACACGACCGGCTGATAAACCACGAGCAACTTTAGCCCAAAGTAATGGTGACACCATAAAGCCCACTACACGGTCAAGAAAACGACGCGCTTGTTGTGCGTAAACCATATCAGTGTTTAGTTCACCCGGTGTTTCGAATGCTTGTTGAATTGCATTTTTAGTAATTTCGTTAAAAACAACTCGCTTATACTTTTCAGGCTCGCCACCAATAATCTGTTCGAGGTGCCATGCAATTGCTTCCCCTTCTCTATCCAAATCGGTTGCGAGGTAGATTTTATCGGCGTTTTCAGCAAGCTTTTTTAATTCTTGAACAACTTTTTCTTTGCCTGGCAGTATTTCGTAATGTGGTTCCCAACCTTTTTCAGGGTCTATCCCCATGCGGGCAACAAGATTCTTATAATCTCGTTGCTTTTTATAGGCAGCTTTTTCTTCTGGTGACATTTTGCGAACTTCAGCAGGCGTTTTGGTCGCCGCTGTTTTCGTTTTGCCTGAACCTGAAGTTGGAAGATCACGCACATGCCCAACACTGGACTTGACGATAAAATCCTTTCCTAAGTATTTGTTAATTGTTTTTGCCTTTGCCGGAGACTCTACAATTACTAGTGATTTGCCCATAGTTGCCTATTTCTGACCGAAAGTTTTAAAGTTTTTTGCCCTTATAAATGTATATCCATCACATTAAACAAATAAGTATGATTTTTTAACATTGGAGCACGAATATTTATAGGTATATCTACAAACACCAATTGTTACAAGCTTTTAATCGAAACTTTTCTTCATTGACTGAATAATTAAACAATTTTTGTTGCTAATTTAGTCAATGTGGTGTTTTGCGGTAATTTCAAGGGGAATATATAGAACAGCAACAAAAATGCCAACCTTCTGGTTGGCATTTTTTAAATTTAATTGTGCTTAAATTTATTTATCATCAAGTATAGCAATTGATTTACTTACTGTTTTTGTAGTACCAAATTGATTCTCGAAATTAAATGTAATGGTCAGCACACCATCTGCGTCTTGGTTACCGTCAACCTCTCGAGCTATACGTACACTTGAAGACATTGTTGAGTCTCTATTTGTGCTTCCGATAATATCTTGATGTTGCAGTATAGAAAAATCACCATTGTCTGCAGTAATTGTTACCTCTGTACCTGCAGGTAATGGATTACCAAATTCATCACTGTAGAAAATTTGGATATTGATACCCGTTAAACCTATATCAATATCTTCTGGGCCTGAATCAGGATCATCCTCATCGTAATTCGGGTTAGGGCGTGTAACACTCGACAAATCAATCGATTCAACATCACACCAGCTTGCATTATCTGATTCTTCAAAGCCACCTGCAAATGTCGAACTACAATCAGCTGGCACAACTACTTCGTAAGGAGCAGTCACTACTTCATTTGATTTTAATACGGCGAATCGTACATAAGGTTCATCACCAGACATAACTACTTCAATCTGCTTACGAACTTCAATTAAATCACGCGTACATTGCCCAGCATTAAAGGCAGCTTCACTACATAACAATCCGTTATATTTACCATCAGGGCCGTCATATACACCATCATTATCAAGATCTCGCCATGTTTCATTATGACCGCCTCGTGAATTTTTCTCCGAGCATGGGTCTGAATCAGCATCGTAAGAATCTCTGGTTGCATCGCTACAGTTAGCTTTGTCAAAGGTATTATTTTCATTGTGGTCATTAAATGCTTCAGGTAAATCATATAACGTATAATATTCACCAACATCAAATAACCCGTTTCGACGAGTAACGCCATCTGATGACTCCTCATCCTCGTAGCTCTCTTGACCTTTCGCTACCGCAAGTATGCTTGTTCGTCCACCTCGAATTACACCATTTGGATCATTTTTAGCGCGAACTAAGGTGCCAATACATGGGGCTGCAATACCAAAATAAGGGTCGCAGTTTACTTCACCAGTTTTAGGGTTTATTCCTTCAGTAGTTGCAGTATTACCATCAATTTCACCAATTCTATTACCCCATTTGTAGTCATAGAAAGGTCGTTCACCCTGCGAGCGCCATGTAACAACACATGATGCATCAGTAGTACGACATACTGCTTCATTACTTTGTGAACCTATAACACCTGACTCAGTTAAAACGGTTGATTCAACACCATCACTATTGAATTGATTAAATTGGTCACCAAAATAAACTGTCAGGTTATTAGTGACGCCATTATAATTTAATGCATTTGGATTTAAGACTTCTGGGCTTAAGTCAAAACTGTTTTGATCTGTAACACCAGAGTATAAAGCAAGTTGAGATGACACTGCGTTAATTTGCTCAGTTAAAGGTACTAAGTGAAGTGTCCCTGCTGGGCAAATTTCATTGCTTGGTTCAGCTTCGCATAGTTCAACTTCATCTGTCCAACAAGATAAATCATCACCTTCAGGCAAGGCAGCAACATCTTCTTTAGAAACAAAACATGCTTTAACGACAAGTGGCCCAGGAACGATGCCTGAAGTCACTGTTGTTTGTACAACACCATTGTTGTCTGTATTAGCAGTTCTTTGCGTTAATTTTGCTAAACCTACTGAGTCCGTCAATTTAAAATCAATACGTTGCTGTGCAGAAACAATACCATCCGCATCAAGTAATCTGAAACGAACGACTGATTGTGTTGGTAAACCACCTTCACCAGGTGGAAGCGCAATCACAGGCTCCGAAACATCAAGAAATTGTATTGATTGAACAGCCGATACTTCAACAGGTATAACAGTAGACGCCGTAAAATTTTTGCCGCCCGTTTCAACTGTAATATTAACCACATCATTGATTGAACAGCCGTTAGCACGGTATGTTGAGCTTGCAATACCTGCTGACGATTGTACTGATGCATCAATTGTCGAGTCATTATTTGAAACACACGTAGAGTTAAATTCTACTTCTGTAGGCGTGGTAAATAAATTTCCTTGCTCGTCGCGAAGGGTAACTTCAATAATAGTACTACCACCCGCTTTCAAAGGAATTGTATTGCCTTCACTATCTGTGTTTAGTCCATTATCAACTTCTAACACTAGATCAGCGATACCAACAGCAAAGTTAAGATCTGCACTTTCACCTAACGATGACACCGAAATAGTACCAGCACCGCCTGTATTTCCTGGCTGTAATTTTAAAAGTGCAACACCAAAGTTATCAGTCAGAGCTCGACCTGAAGAAGGTAATACAGAACCAAGATCAGTTGTTACATCAACCAATGAGTTAGCAACACCATCACCGCCTTGGTCATTTATTACTTCTACAAATAAATCACCTAACTCGGTTGATGAAATTGAATTAGTAATAGTACAGCCAGAAGCTTGCGAAGTTGGATCAAGCTTCACATTATTTCGATTTTGATCCCACGAAGGGTTGCAGCCTGTTAGCATTAGAACAGACACTGAGTATTGGGCAGCATCAGAAGAAGCATCATCACCATTTGATATAAAACCTACCGTTTTCGTAATGGTGTTATCATTTTCATCTGTATATGTTGCGATAACTTGACCAGCGCCTTTTGAATCGCCACTACTTAAAGTGACATTTGCTTGGCCATTTTCATCTGTTAGCGCAGTACCTAGTACGGGTGTAATTTTACCTGTGAAGTTTGTAGTAAACGAAATCAATTGGCCAGCAATTGGAGTGCTTTCATCAAGTAAAGTAGCTGTAACCGTTCCTTTGTTGTTTTTACTAACCGGGTTGTCTGAAGAGAAAGGTAAACCAGAACTGTCAACAATCGAAAGCCCTAATGAAACTGTGCCACTGCTATCACCCGTTTGTGAACCATCGGATGTAAAACCAAAAGTATCACTAAAAGTCTCTTCACCAACTATGTAGGATGCAGTAATGATACCAGCTCCTGCCGTATCACCTGCAGTGACAGTAATTGATGCAACACCATTTGAATCGGTCAAGCTCGTACCAGAAGCAGGTGTTATCAAGCCAATACTACCATCAAGACTAAAAGTTATCACTTCACCAGATACAGCAACCCCCTGATTGGTCAGAGTTGCTGAAATAGTTAATGGTGATTCGACCGTTACAGAACTCGACTCTTCATTTGTGCCCGCTGTATAACCTTTCACAGATACAGAGTAACTTGGGGTATCAGTCGTACCACCATCCCCTCCATCAAGTGAACCGCTATCGTTCTCTAACGACCCACCGCCGCCACAGGCAACTAACAATGAGCTGAAAACTATAATACTTAGCCATCGCAATAAAGGCATTGACCTCTCCCTAGTTAGCTATTTTAAATTTATTTATATATTTACCTAATATTAACCTAAAAATTGAACGAATATCATAATTTTTTTATCAGATTTACAGCGAATTAATTTAAAATATTTGTCGAATTTTCCTGTATAAAAATCTTCAGGCTGGTAGGCTATGGCGAAATTTATAAAAATATAGACTAGGTATATGTCAAAAGTACGATCTTTAAGCCTTACGTCTCGTATCATGGTAGGTATGGTACTGGGTGTGCTTGTTGGTTTTATCTTTCAAGCGATTTTAGCGGGTGAAGACGATTTCCTAATTCCACTAGGATTATTCTCTTTACCAATTAAAGCATTTTTTGTGGATGGTATCTTCCATGTAGGTGGGCAAATATTCATCGCAAGTTTAAAGATGCTGGTTGTTCCATTGGTTTTTGTATCGCTGGTGTGTGGTACATGTAGCTTAAGTGACCCTAAAAAACTAGGTCGATTGGGTGGAAAATCAATCTTACTCTATCTAGTAACAACAGCAATAGCAATCACCGTTGCTATAACACTAGCGCTATTAGTTAATCCTGGTGAAGGTATTAACCTACCATCAGATGCGACCTACAGTGCTAAAGAAGCACCTACCCTTGCACAAGTCATTATTGGAATGTTTCCTACCAACCCAATTGATGCAATGGCAAATGGCAATATGCTGCAAGTTATTGTGTTTGCTTTGTTATTTGGTGTGGCGATGGCTTTAAGCGGTAAAGCAGGTAAACGTGTTGCAACCGTGTTCGAAGACTTAAACACCGTTATTTTAAAACTTGTTACCCTACTGATGAATATCGCCCCTTACGGTGTATTCTTTTTAATGGCTAAGTTATTCACAACTATAGACTTTAAACTCATCACAAGCCTTGCCTTATACTTTGGCGTGGTGGTCTTCGCGCTCTTAATTCATGGCTTTGTAAACTATAGTATCTTATTAAAAGTATTAACTGGTTTAAATCCAGTGACGTTTTTAAAGAAAATGAAAAACGCCTGTTTGTTTGCGTTTAGTACTTCAAGTTCAAGTGCAACAATGCCTATTACCCTTGAAACTGCTAGCAAAAAACTTGGTGCTCACAACTCAGTTGCTTCATTTACGGTACCTTTAGGCGCAACTATTAACATGGACGGCACAGCAATTATGCAAGGTGTTGCTACCGTGTTCATTGCCCAGGTCTTTTCAGTTGATTTAACAATTTCTGATTATTTAATGGTTATTTTGACCGCGACACTAGCATCTGTTGGTACTGCCGGTGTGCCAGGTGTTGGTCTTATCATGTTAGCTATGGTGTTAAACCAAGTAGGTTTACCTGTAGAGGGTATTGCTATCATCATTGGTGTTGACCGTTTACTTGATATGACACGTACCGCTGTAAACGTTACAGGTGATTGTATGGTGACCTGTGTGGTTGCAAAATCTGAAGGTGAATTTGATGAGGACGTATTTAACGATCCAAATGCCGCTAAAGATTTAGAAGACTATCATAAGTCGATTAAGTAATAATTTACTTATGAATGACTCATAAAAAAACCCGCTTAAATAGCGGGTTTTTTATAGCCTATATACTTTTTAAAACTGAAACTTAAGGGTTTAAGCCTTTAAAACGCGACATTAAACTCACACCTGCTTTACTCAAACCAGAGCTTAAGCCCACCGCTAATTTATCACTCAAATTCTTCTTAATACGGTATTTCACTTTGAAGATTTGACGCTCTTTTGCTTGGCTCAATAAAATATCATCGCTTGTGTCAATTTTATCAACTAAGCCTTTATCAAAGGCTTGTGTAGCAAACCAGTGCTCACCTGTTGCGACCATATCTATATCAAGTGAAGGGCGTTGTTCACTAACAAATGTTTTGAATAAGCCATGCGTTTCTTCTATTTCCTGTTTGAATTTTTCGCGACCTTTGTCTGTATTTTCACCAAATAAGGTTAATGTTCGCTTGTATTCGCCTGCAGTAATTTGCTCAAAGTCCACATCATTCTTTTTCAAAATTTTATTAAAATTAGGAATCTGCGCAATAACCCCAATTGAGCCAACAATTGCAAATGGTGCAGCTACGATTTCATCAGCAACACATGCCATCATATAGCCACCACTCGCCGCTACTTTATCAATGGCTACAGTCAAATGCACACCTGCATTACGTAAGCGTTGTAGCTGAGACGCAGCAAGTCCGTAACCATGCACTACACCTCCGCCACTTTCTAAACGAACAAGAACACGATCTTTTTCTTTATCTGCAATAGTTAAAATAGCTGTGATCTCTTCACGTAAGCTTTCTACTTCGTGCGCATCTACACTGCCATTAAAGTCAATTACATATAGACGTGACTTAGGGTCTTCACTGTGTTGTTTTTTTGCGGCTGCTTTTTGTTGTTTCTGGTGAGCTTTTAACTCTTTCTTTGAAAGTGTGTTTTCGATAAAGCTTTGTTTTAAATCATCAAGCTGTTCACTTAAATCATCAATGGTTATCTCGCCCTTCTTCGCTTTAGGTTTTACTGCAGCTCCCATGATAATGGCAACAATGACAGCAATAGCGATGACAAATGTGAGGGTTTTTGCGAAAAATAACCCGTACTCATATAAAAATTCCAATCAAACTCTCCACTTATTAATTATTCGCCACAATTTACCATGCTTTAAAGCAAAAAAAAGCCACATGATGTGGCTTTTTACTTAATTGGTTATTACTTAATTAATAGGTTTCAGTTATTCAGTGACAACATCTGAGTTTGTAACCTGAAGATACTGACCACGGCTTGCTAAGAAAGTCGCAATTTGCAGTTGCATCTCAGCTGTAGCAGCTGCACTTTCTTGTGCTGTAGCACCTGAGTCAGCAGTAGCTACAGGCGTTAACACTGAGCTGTGATGACCTTTAGTGAATTTAACCACATAGCTCATCGCATCAGCAGTTGGACCTTGTGTCTCAGCAACCGTTGATAAGCCCATTAAGTTGGCAAGAGGTAAACTACCAGCAATTGGATTACTCGCCACCATTGGTGGGATAACCATATCAGCATTGTTATTTTCACCGTCACCCACGACAACACTCATGTAGACTGGCGTGCCAAGCGCTGCAACTGATGCGGCGTAGTTTGAAGGATCACCACTATCAAGCGCCGTTTGTGCAGCAAAAGCAAACTGAGTAATTATGCTTTGAATATTAGCAAGTTTGACAGTTTCACCAGCCATAGTTAGCGAACCAATGTACTCTTTATACGCACATGTAACAAAAGCTGTTTGGTTAGAAGCAAGTGAACCACAGTTAGACAGCGCTTCATTTTGTGCATAAGCACCAAACTCTGCAGATTCAGCTGTGCCTGCTGCAAGTAAAACAGAGCCTTGCACAAAAGGACCAAATGTATTTGACTCAATTAAGAAACTAGCGATACCACCGCCACCACTGGCAAGTGCAACACTCTTCACGTTGAACATTGGATCAACTTGCTCAGCTAGCGGTGCATTAGTCACAGCAACAAATGCTGGAGCAACTACAGAGCCTAATGAATGGCCTAAGAATGAAACATCTTGGGCATTTAAATCAGCAGCACCAGTAAAGTTAAGACCTAAACGTAACCCCAGTAAATCAGCAACTGATTGACGTAAGCTATCACGCGCAACTAATAATGACTGTAAGTTCATGTAGCTTAAAACTGAACCTGTAGAAGCATTAAAGTCATCAGTACCATCGCCGTCTACATCTACACCACGCTCACCATGCATTGGGTGGTCGATTGCAGCCGTTGCAAAGCCTTGCATTGTTAATTGTGCTGTAATTGCTAGCATATCTTCTTTTTTAGAAGTAATACCGTGCTGCAGAATCACTACTGGCCAACCACCTTCAGGCATTACCAGAGGATCCAACCCTAACTGACCACGTATTGCGTTGATCACAGGTAAAATTGGTTTAGTAACTTGTACTGGAACGTTAGCAATGCTTTGTGTTTTTGGAATTGTGTTGTATTTGGTTAAGTGTTTAGTTTGATCTAAACCTAAATCACGCAGTTTTCCACCACTTAACGCCATACATAAACCATCAGTTTCGCTGATTGGGTCTGTTGGGAATGAGTCACCTGCAGTAGATGCATAGCCAAGTACAGCAACACCACTGTCGCATAGCCCTTGCCAATAAGTTGCTGATAAATCATCAACCGTTTTGCCTGTAGGCGTTGCTAAATACATAGGTAACATCACGCTACCCTTTTGATATTGCACACCACCAAATACTGGTGAAACACCTGTAATACCTTGTGATGCGAATACTTGCTCAACTGTAATTACAGGTTGCTCAGGAATTTGAACCATCGGTGTTGGTAAGGCAGGTTGCGAAAGGCTAGCTGCTAAAAGCTGCTTAACAGTACCTAGTACTTGACCTGCAGATTGCATTGTCATCGCAGCAGAGTAAATAATTTCATCTTTTGTAATTGCGCCACCTGAGGTGACTGCATTTTCGTAGCTATTAATCACCGCTTGCAGAGATTTTTGTGAATCAGTAATTAGCGGTGTTTCTTCACTAACAAGTGCATAAGTTGAAGATGGTTCGATTGAACGCCCTTCTGAGTCCATTAAAGACGTTGTTAAAACGTTTATGTAGGTGCTACCCGCTTTAAAAGGTTTAAGTGGGATCACAGCAACCGCATCACCAGAACCTTGTGTAATGAAGTCAACACCAAATGTAAGCTCAGAAACCAACTTACAGGCAAGGCCTGCAGGTACTTGCGAACAAGTTTCATCTGTTTGACTTGCGCCCATCACTACTTCAAAAATACGAACTGCACCAGGTGAACCGGCAGAAGCCATATCAAGTGAGATACCCGCAGGGAATGCTAAATCGATTTTAAACGGAGTTTGTGTTGACCAGCCATCAAGAGCACCTAGTGCAAGCTGAGGATCAGCATAGGCTGCGCGTTCAACACTAACATTGTTGTCGTCTAATTCACCCGGCATATTTAAAGTGCCATCAAGTGTACCACTCATCAGTAAGTCATTAGGTACCGAGATAACGCTATTTGCAGGGTCAAATTTAACGGTCGCGGTTGGGATGACAGGTGGGGTGTCATTTTTAACATCTTCTAATGTTTCTCCTCCACCACAGCCGGTAATGACTGACGCAATGGCTAGTGAGAGTAGCATTTTTTTCATAATTTCGCTCCGCGCAAATCTTATTGTTATTGTGTGTTCAAAGTTAAACGTAGTTGTTCTACTACCTTTATTCTAAGTTAAATTAATGTAATTAGATTATTAATAAGACATTAGACCAGTTAAAGTTAACGTAAAGTTTCAATTTTCGCCACCTTAATTTGCAATAAATTCGATAACTTGGCTTTTTGCTATGTTAAAATAGCAAAAAATCTAATTGATGGTACTTTTATGCACACTTATAAAGCCGCAGAGAATGCGCTAAAAGACAAAGTAATTCTAATAACAGGTGCGGGTGATGGCATTGGTCGCGTAGCCGCATTAACTTATGCCAAGCATGGTGCCACTGTTATATTACTTGGTAAAACAACTAATAAACTCGAATGTGTCTATGATGAAATCGTGAACGCAGGCTACCCACAGCCGGCTATCGTGCCGATGGATTTAAAAGGTGCAACAAAACAAAACTACCGCGATTTAGCCGCAACTATAGAAATGCAGTTTGGCAAGTTAGATGGTTTATTAAACAATGCAGGTATTTTGGGTTCATTAGGGCCGCTTGAACATTTTTGTGTTTCTACCTTTGAAAACATTATGAAAGTGAATGTGACTGCGCAAGCCATGATCACTAAATTTATGTTTCCATTATTGCGAAAGTCACCAAGTGCATCTGTTATTTTTACATCCTCTGGTGTTGGTCGCAAAGGCCGTGAGCATTGGGGTGCATATGCAATCTCAAAATTTGCTGTTGAAGGCATGATGCAAACTTGGGCCTGTGAAGTGGGCAAAACCAATATTCGCGTGAACTGTATCAACCCTGGTGCAACTCGCACATCTATGCGTGCTTCTGCATACCCTGGTGAAGATAGAGATAAATTAGCAACGCCAGAAGATTTAATGCCAACTTATTTATACTTGATGAGCGACGACTCTAAAGAGGTGAACGGCCAATCTTTAGATGCTCAACAGAAGTAAGCTAATAGCTAGACACAAAAAAAGCAGCTCTCGCTGCTTTTTTTAATCTTTAAGCCCACTAAATAAAGCGTTTGATAATAAAATCTACTTTCACACGCTTTGCCTGACCCAAAAGTTTCTTAACAGGCGCAGGATAATCATCCATTGTCTCTAAGTCTTGCGGGCCATTTAAACGACGACAATGCTGCAAAATAGCGTGTTTTTCGTTTTCTATTTGCTCAAGAATATTTTGCTTCGGATCGTCAATTAAAATCCCGTTTTCGATATCTAAACCCCATGCTCGTGGATTCAAATTATGCCCACTAAGCAAATGTAAACGTTTATCTGAACAAATTCCTTTTAAATGGAAAGAGTTGCTTTCATGCTTCCAAAGATAAACATTTAAATTGCCATTTGCGATATGACGCTTCTGAGACTTTAAAAATTTAAGTAGGATTGTTTCATATAAATAAGGGAGTGCACCAATCTTACTAAACGGCTCACTAGGAGGCAGATAAAAATCGTTCGCAGTTTTATCACCTACCACAATTGTTACTTGCTTACCTTGTTTTAGTAAGCGACGTAAAGAGCGCATTAATGGTGCTGGGAAATTAAAGTAAGGCGTATAAAGTACTAATTCTTCTTCCGTGGTATCAAATAATGACTTAATCAAACGATTTAGTTTATTACTACGACGGCCTAAGCCCAAGAAAAGACGAACCCCTAATTCACCCGCACTCGCCTCTGCTGCACTTTCATAACTTGCTGATTTAAGATCACGCATTAACTGCTTTTGCGCATTTTTAATATCGTTGAAGTTAACTAGAGGTCGCTTATCAATACGAGGAACAGCCTCAGAACTTAATAAGTGTGATTCAATAAACTCTACTACTGAGTTACACAAACCAGCTTGATGCACTAAAAAGTAGCGATCTAAACGATAACGGTCGTCTTGCTGCAAATAGACATTGTTAAGACTTGCACCGCTGTACAATAAAGTATCGTCAATCACAAAGCCTTTTAAATGTAACACGCCAAAAAGCTCTTTCGCTTTAACAGGAACACCATAAACCTTTACATTAGACTGGTACTTTTCCTGAAAGTCACAATACATACTGGCATTGCCATCAGATTTTGCAGCGCCAATTAAACCTCGCTGAGCGCGATGAAAATCAACCAGTACTTTTACCTCTAGATCTGGATTAGCTAATGAGGCTTCGTGTAATGCCGTTAAAATTTCTCGACCTGCTTCATCATCTTGAAGATACAAAGCAGTTATATAAATTCTTTTTGTCGCTGAACGAATTAAACGCAATAGTTCATTGCGATACTCTTTTGCATTGGTTAAGACCTGTAAGTCTTCCGTAGTCAGCCCGAATGCGGGCTTTTCCTGCCAAAATACCATAATTGCCTGTTCATTTATTTAGCTCATAACTAAAGCTAATATCAAAATTAGCTAAAACATACCAAAAAAATATTGCTTGGTCATGAATAAACGTACTTTGAAGGCATAACAATTAAGAAATAGTTCATTTAACAAGCAAAAAGAGCAGCTTAAATCATAATGAGTAAGGATTATTTGACAGCTTTGCGATTTACCAAAAAAAATAATCGAGCCTTTTGTTTACATCCGCCTTGTTTTTCTTAGAATCGGTCGCATAGACATCGTATTGAAACGTTTTTAGGAAAAACCATGAGTGACGCTAAACACTGTAAACTATTAATTTTGGGTTCTGGACCTGCGGGCTACACGGCGGCGGTATACGCAGCACGTGCCAACCTTAACCCTGTTCTAATCACAGGAATTCAACAAGGTGGTCAATTAACAACAACGACCGAAGTTGAAAACTGGCCTGGTGATGCGCATGGCTTAACTGGCCCTGCATTAATGGAACGTATGAAAGAGCACGCTGAACGTTTCGAAACTGAAATTATCTTCGATCACATTAACAAAGTTGATGTAACTAAGCGCCCTTTCACTTTAACAGGTGATTCAGGTACATATACTTGTGATGCATTAATCATTGCAACAGGTGCGTCTGCTAAGTACTTAGGTTTAGAATCTGAAACAAACTTCCAAGGTCGTGGTGTCTCTGCTTGTGCAACCTGTGATGGTTTCTTCTATCGCGGTCAAAAAGTTGCTGTTGTTGGTGGTGGTAATACGGCAGTTGAAGAAGCTCTTTACTTATCTAACATCGCCGACGAAGTACACGTGATCCACCGTCGCGATAGCTTCCGTAGCGAGAAGATTCTGGCTGATCGTTTAAATGAAAAAGCGGCAAACGGTAATGTTGTTTTACATTACAATCGTACTTTAGATGAAGTTCTTGGTGATGAAATGGGTGTTACTGGCATCCGCATTAAAGCAACTGACTCAGAAGAGACTGAAAACCTTGACCTTGCAGGTGTATTCATCGCAATTGGCCATAAGCCAAACACTGACATGTTCGAAGGTCAGCTAGAAATGAAAGATGGCTACTTAGTAGTTGAATCAGGCTTAAACGGTAATGCGACACAAACAAGCGTACCAGGTGTATTCGCTGCAGGTGACGTGTGTGATCACATTTATCGTCAAGCAATCACATCAGCAGGTACAGGTTGTATGGCTGCCCTAGATGCTGAGCGCTTTTTAGATAATCTATAATCTATTGCTAAATACTAGCTTTGTAAGGGGTTGTCGAAAAACAGCCCCTTTTTTATGGCTAAAATTTTGCTAGAATCATAATAAATAACAACGATAATGCTGATATGATCAAGCAACTTTATCAGCTCTCACCCGAGAGTGTAGATTTCCCAAATCCTGAATATGCCCTCGATGAGCCTGATGGTTTATTAGCTATTGGTGGTGATTTATCAGTTAACCGCATTAAACATGCTTATAAAAATGGTATTTTCCCATGGTTTAGTGATTACGAACCAATTATGTGGTGGTCACCTAGCATGCGCGGTATTATTGAGTTAAATGAATTTCATGTCAGTCGTAGTTTAAAAAAGCACTTAAAACGTGCTCCGGTTCGAGTCACTGTTAATCACGCTTTTTCGCACGTTATCAATGCTTGCCGTGAGCAACGACTCGACGCTGAAGGTACCTGGATCACTGAGCAAATGATGCATGCTTATATCGAAGCACATCATCAAAATATTGCTCACAGTGTAGAAATATGGCAAGAAAACGAACTAGTTGCTGGTTTGTATGGCATCATGCAAAACGGTATATTTTGTGGTGAATCCATGTTTCATACCATCAGCAATGGTTCTAAACTTGCGATGTGGGCATTAGTTAACTGGCTAAAAAAACACCACGCCCATTTTATCGATTGTCAATTAGAAAACCCCTATTTGATCACTTTAGGCGCAAAAGTTATTCCACGTAGAGAATTTTTAACTAGACTTAAATTAGCCCATAGCTACATCCCCACAGCAAGTATGTGGCAACCGCAAGAGTTGATTGATATTTATGACTGAGCATTTACCCGCAAGACTAGGTTTAAGCCAACAATTTGATTGTAGTTATTTACCAAATCGCCAAGAACAACTATTGGTTATTCTTGATCCAAGTTGTTATGGCCCTGATAGGTTTGAGGAACTACTTGCTTTAGGGTTTAGGCGAAGTGGTGATCAGATTTATCGTCCCCACTGCCCAAGTTGTAATGCTTGTAACTCAGTGCGGGTGCTTGCACAGCAATTTACTCCTTCAAAATCGCAAAAGCGTAAAATGAATAAAGCCAAAAAGCGCTTTACTGTTAGCTATAGTGATCATGAACGTGCTGAGTATTACCCACTGTACAGTAAGTACATCACGCAAAGACACCAAGATGGCTCTATGTATCCTCCCGAGCAAAATCAATACGCGAGCTTTTTATTTTGCAAATGGCTTCCTGTGACTTTTATTGAGTTGCGTGATGAGGATCGGTTAGTCGCAGTCGCGGTTACCGATTGTATGAAGAATTCACTTTCAGCTATTTATACTTTTTTTGACCCAGATTATGAACAATACAGTATCGGCAGTATTATGATCATGGAACAAATTGAGTTTGCAAAACAACAAGCAAAAGAATTTGTCTATTTGGGTTATCAAATCGATGAATGCAACAAAATGAAATATAAAACTCAATTTTTGCCGGCACAAAAGCATATTGGCGATCAGTGGTTGGCGATTTAATTGACAAATTTGAGCCCTGTAGCTTTACTTATTGCCGTATTTTCGGCAAAATCTGCAGCGTTTAACTATTAAAGAGGTGTTACGCTAAACATGGCGAAAGAAGACGTAATCGAAATGCAAGGTACGGTCCTTGATACTTTACCAAATACAATGTTCCGAGTTGAGCTAGAAAACGGTCACGTAGTTGTGGCTCATATCTCTGGTAAAATGCGCAAAAACTACATCCGCATTTTAACTGGCGACAAAGTAACCGTAGAAATGACTCCTTACGATTTATCGAAAGGTCGCATCGTATTCCGTGCTCGCTAAGTTAGTGCGATAACGAGAAATTTAGCTTTTTGCTGCTTTGAGTGAGCAGGTGTGTTTATTACAAAGAGCTAAAAGCGTTTGTTAAATGGTGTTAAAACTAACTTAGTTTTAATTCCATTTAATAAACAAAAAGCCCAGCAATTGCTGGGCTTTTTGTTTTCAGCTAAGAATCAACTTAAGCTGTTTCTAGGCTAGTCTCAAAGTCAAAGTGAATCTTTTTATCCTTCACCGAGACCTTAACCGAACCACCATCGGCTAATTCACCAAATAAGATTGCATTTGCCAGTGGCTTTTTAAGCTCATCTTGGATAACACGTGCCATCGGACGTGCCCCCATTGCCTTATCGTAGCCTTTATCTGCCAACCACTCTCTAGCTTTAGAGGTAAGCTCAAGATTAACTGACTTCTTATCAAGTTGCGCTTGTAATTCAACAATGAATTTATCAACCACTTGCAAGATAACCTCTTTCTCAAGGTGGTTAAACCAAATGATATTATCTAAACGGTTTCTAAACTCAGGCGAAAATACCTTGTTAATTTCACTCATCGCATCATGAGAATGATCTTGCTCAGTAAACCCGATTGATTTACGAACAGTCTCTTGCACACCAGCATTGGTTGTCATAACCAGTACAACATTTCTGAAGTCTGCTTTACGGCCATTGTTATCGGTTAATGTGCCATGATCCATAACCTGCAGTAGAATGTTGTAAATATCGGAATGAGCTTTCTCAATTTCATCCAAAAGCACAACCGCATGCGGGTTTTTAATCACTGCTTCTGTCAGTAGGCCGCCTTGTTCAAAACCTACATAGCCAGGAGGCGCACCAATCAAACGGCTCACCGCATGACGCTCAACATACTCAGACATATCAAACCGTATAAACTCAACGCCCATGCACTTAGCAAGCTGCTTAGTAACCTCTGTTTTACCAACCCCTGTTGGGCCAGCAAACAAGAACGAGCCAATCGGTTTATCTTCATTGGCAAGACCAGAACGAGATAGGCGAATAGCAGATGTCAGTGCATCGATAGATTGGTCTTGACCAAACACCAGCATCTTTAAGTTGCGATCAAGATTTTTCAGCGTTTCTTTATCACTTGACGAAACACTTTGCTGCGGAATACGAGCCATTTTAGATACAATCAGCTCAATATCTGCCACACCAATGGTTTTTTTACGTTTTGATGCTGGTTGCAAACGTTGATTTGCACCAGCTTCATCGATGACATCAATTGCCTTATCAGGTAAATGACGCTCATTAATGTACTTTGCACTTAACTCAGCAGCCGCTTTAAGCGCTTTTTGCGTGTAACGAATACCATGATGCTCTTCGTAACGTTCTTTTAAGCCGTTAAGAATTTTTGTGGTATCAGCCACGCTTGGTTCAAGCACATCAATCTTTTGAAAACGACGTACTAAAGCACGGTCTTTTTCAAAGATATTTTTAAACTCGTTATAGGTTGTAGAACCCATACAGCGAAGCTTACCGCTTGAAAGCAGCGGTTTAATCAGGTTTGATGCATCCATTACCCCACCCGATGCAGCACCTGCACCAATGATAGTGTGGATTTCATCAATGAATAAAATTGAGCCAGGCTTTGCTTGTAGCTCTTTCAATAGTGATTTGAAACGTTTTTCAAAATCACCTCGGTATTTAGTACCGGCAAGCAACGCCCCCATATCAAGTGAATAAACCACCGCGTCAGCGATAACTTCTGGCACTTCTTTATTGACAATGCGATAAGCAAGGCCTTCGGCAATCGCTGTTTTACCAACCCCAGCTTCACCAACCAGTAGTGGGTTATTTTTCTTACGACGGCATAATACCTGAACCGTTCTTTCAACTTCGTTATCGCGGCCTACCAATGGGTCGATGTTCCCGTCGATAGCTTGTTGGTTAAGGTTCGTTGTAAAGTTTTCGAGTTTTGTTGGCTCTTCACCCTGCACTTCTTGCACTTCTTCATGGATATCATCATGGTCTTCACCACCAAGATCGTCATCAGTTTTAGAAATACCATGCGAAATGAAATTCACAATATCCAAACGGTTAATGTCGGCTTTTTTCAGTAAATAAACCGCTTGGCTTTCTTGCTCAGAAAAAATAGCAACCAGCACATTCACGCCAGTAACTTCATTTTTGCCTGATGATTGCACATGAAATACAGCGCGCTGTAATACTCGCTGAAAACCTAATGTTGGCTGTGTTTCTCTGTCTTCTTCAAGATCAGGAATCACAGGCGTGGTTTCATCAATGAATTCTGATAATTCAACTTTTAATGCGCCCATATCAACACCACAGGCGTTTAGCGCTTCTCCAGCAGAAGGGTTATCGAGCAGCGCAAGTAAAAGATGCTCGACGGTCATAAATTCATGCCGACGCGTTCTCGCTTCGCGAAACGCCGCATTCAGAGTTAGTTCTAAGTCTTTGTTTAGCATTGGCAACCCCTTACTGAGATAATATTTTATATACCGTTGTGACGGGTTAATCGGTTCACCCTACCTTGGTATTTATTCCTGCTCACAACTACAAAGCAGTGGATGCTCGTTATCTCGTGCGTAACGATTAACTTGCTCAGCTTTGGTATGGGCTACATCGGCACTGTAAACACCGCATATTGCTTTACCGTTATGATGAACTTGAAGCATCACATCTGTTGCTCTATCGCTATCCATATTAAAAAACGTCATAAGTACTTCTATCACAAAGTCCATAGGCGTGTAATCATCATTGTTTAAAATGACTTTATATTTTCGCGGCGGCTGCAATTTTTGCTTTTCACTATCGCGAACTGTATCAATAACACCAGAATCTTTCATACCACTCATAATAAATATAGTCTTGTCTTTAGAACTCAAGCAAACTTGAATAAAAAAATAAATAAATTGTTAAAAAATAGCCCAAAACACTTGACTGATTGGCCAAATAAACTACAGTCAAAGATAGATTGATTAATCATTAGTCAGTCTAGCAAATTACACGGTTTAGAATAACTAAATTAGTCAACTTATAGAAGGATGTAGAAGTATGGCTTGTGGAAAAGTCAAATGGTTCAACAATGCCAAAGGTTTTGGTTTTATCGTAGAAGACGGCAGCGAGACTGATATATTCGCTCATTACTCAACGATTGTAATGGACGGTTATAAAACACTTAAAGCTGGTCAAGATGTAACATTCGAATTGCAACAAGGTCCTAAAGGGTTACACGCAACGAATATTGCGCCTAACGATGAGATCTCTTAGGTGAACCTATTCGAGTACCAAGCGAGCGACCTTGTTAAGATCCTCGCTTACTTCCCTATCTCCCACTGATTTTTATTTTCAACTTGAAATTCCATTTCTTTACCCCAATAGTTTAATTGTTATTAGCCCTTTAGAGCCAAGCTTGTTACACTCTTGTTGCTTAAATTTAGCTTTTTCGTCATTTTGACGTAAGGCTTTTGGCTAATTTCAAAGCTAGCTTATTTGAGCTATAAGAATTTTATGCCTTTTTGCACAATTAAAAGATCTATTTTGCAAATTGGTATTACAGTCTGTCAGCTGTGGTTATTTTGATACTCTGTATTAAGTTGCAACAGCTAACAGACTGCTTGCTGTCGTTATATCGAAATACTTATATTTAAGACTTGATATACCATAGCAGTATAATTGCATTGTTGAATATGGCTAATTAAGGGTTACTGTTAGCGCAGTTACAATCAAACATTACGCCAACTATCTAGGAATGATGATGACATCAAAAATTATCTATACTAAAACAGATGAAGCGCCAGCTCTTGCTACGTATTCATTGTTACCAATCATCCAAGCGTACACAAACGCTGCAGGTGTTGAAGTTGAAACTCGTGATATTTCATTAGCGGGCCGTGTAATTGCCAACTTCCCTGAGTATTTAACTGAAGAACAACGAATTGATGATGCACTTGCTGAATTAGGTGATATGGCTAAAACACCTGAAGCTAACATTATCAAACTACCAAACATCAGTGCGTCTATTCCTCAGTTACGTGCTGTAATCAAAGAGTTGCAAGCTAAAGGCTACGCTTTACCTGATTATCCATCAGAGCCAAAAACTGATGAAGAAAAGAAAATCAAAGCAACTTACGACAAAATCAAAGGTTCTGCTGTAAACCCGGTTCTTCGTGAAGGTAACTCTGACCGTCGTGCACCTAGTTCAGTTAAAGAATACGCTCGCAACAATCCACACTCAATGGGTGCGTGGAGCAAAGATTCTCAATCTTACGTTGCAAGCATGGAAGAAGGTGACTTCTTCGGTTCTGAGCAATCAGTAACGGTAGCTGAAGCAACTGACGTGCGTATCGAACATGTTGCTGAAAACGGCGATATTACGGTTCTTAAAGCAAGCACGCCACTATTAGCTGGCGAAGTTATTGATGCTTCTTGTATGAGTGCCGCTAAACTTCAAGCTTTCCTTGCTAAAGAAATTCAAGCTGCGAAAGACAAAGGCGTGTTGTTCTCGTTACATATGAAAGCAACCATGATGAAAGTGTCTGATCCAATCATCTTCGGTCATGCTGTAAAAGTATTCTTCAAAGACGTATTTACAAAACACGCTGATCTTTTCAAAGAACTAGATGTTGACGTAAACAACGGCTTTGGCGATGTATTCTCAAAAATCGAAAGCCTAGACGCAGCTAAAAAAGCTGAAATCGAAGCTGATATCCAAGCTGTATACGACAACAACCCTGCTATTGCTATGGTTGATTCTGACCGTGGTATCACAAACCTTCACGTTCCAAGCGATGTAATCATCGATGCATCAATGCCTGCTGCAATTCGTTCTAGCGGTCAAATGTGGAACAGCGAAGGCAAATTACAAGACACAAGCTTTGTAATTCCAGATCGTTGTTACTCAGGTGTTTACCAAGCAACTATCGATTTCTGTAAAGAAAACGGTGCATTCGATCCAACAACAATGGGTAGCGTACCTAACGTTGGTCTTATGGCGCAAAAAGCTGAAGAGTACGGTTCACACGACAAAACGTTTGAAGTTACAGCAGCTGGTAAAATCCGTGTAGTAGACACAGCTGGCACAACATTACTTGAGCATGCTGTTGAGCAAGGCGATATCTGGCGTATGTGTCAGGTAAAAGATGCACCAATTCAAGATTGGGTTAAACTTGCTGTTAACCGCGCTCGCGCAACTAACACACCGGCAGTTTTCTGGTTAGACGAAAACCGTGCACACGATGCTGAATTAATCAAAAAAGTAAACGCGTATCTGCCACAACATGATACTGATGGTCTTGAGATCCATATTTTAGCACCGATTGAAGCGACTAAATTCTCATTAGAGCGCATCAAAGAAGGTAAAGACACAATTTCAGTAACTGGTAACGTTTTACGTGACTACCTAACTGACTTATTCCCGATTCTTGAGCTTGGTACAAGTGCTAAAATGCTTTCAATCGTACCACTTATGAATGGTGGTGGTTTATTCGAAACAGGTGCAGGTGGTTCAGCGCCTAAGCACGTTCAACAATTCGAAAAAGAAAACCACTTACGTTGGGATTCTTTAGGTGAGTTCTTGGCGCTTGCAGCTTCTTTAGAGCATCTAGCGGTTAATACGGGTAACAAGAAAGCTCAAGTACTTGCTGATACACTAGACAAAGCTACAGGTACTTTCTTAGCTGAAAACAAATCACCTTCACGTAAAGTGAAAGAGATTGATAACCGTGGTTCGCACTTCTTCCTTTCATTATTCTGGGCACAAGAACTTGCTGCACAAAATGATGACGCGGAATTAAAAGCGCAATTCACGCAAATCGCTACTGATTTAGAAGCTCAAAAAGAGCAAATCATCACTGAGTTGAACGATGCACAAGGTTCAGCAATGGATGTGGGTGGTTATTTCCAACCAAATGATGAGCTTGCATTCAAAGCAATGCGCCCAAGCACAACATTTAACGATATTTTAGCAAAATTAGTGTAATTCGTTAGAACTCGCTAATCTTCTAAAAAATAAGAGAGTTATCTCGATTGCTAAGGCTCTATGAGCCTTAGCAATCGAGATAACTCTCTTTTTTATACCAATTCGCTTAATTAAACCGTCTACTTTGATGCAATAAACTGGCTGATAACAAGACACAAACTTCGTTATCTACTTGTTCTCGAAAATTGCCTCAACATTGCGCTAATTACTACATCCATACAGTCATAAATAAGTAATTTTTAAAGCTGTTAAAAAGCTTTAATCTCTTAAATGATTAAGCATGACTGCCAACTGATATTATTCCTTCCACCTAGTCAGCTGTTCATAAACCACAACATATAACAATGGCTACGATTCAGTTTTAACTTATAACTAAGCGTTTGCTGTTTTCGCCTTTTTGTTTTTAGCCATACGTTTAGCGCGTTTAATGGCAGATTTTTTTGATGCTTTCTTTTGCGCTATCTTTAGCACTATGGCCTCTTTTAGTTGCTTTTTAGCTGCTTTAAGACGTTTTTGAGCATTCTTAGCAAGACTTTCAGCTTCGTTTGCTTTATCAACGGCTGCTTGGGCTTGTTCAGCGGCCTCTTTTGCAATCGCAGCGGTTCTTTGTACTTCTTTTTTACTTTTAGCGAGGCTCTTCTCTAACTTTGCTAGGCGCTCGTCATACATTGGATCTGTAATTTCCATTTCACTCTCCTAATCTTAACGTTGAGACATTTTTGTTGGTTCACCAACAATTAATGGGTCAACTTGATCAACAATTTCATGGTCTTTGCCTGGATAATCTAAACAACTTAAAAAGTGACGCATGCAGTTAATACGACCACGTTTTTTGTCATCAGAACGAATTTGAGTCCACGGTGCGTCTTTAGTATGGGTATGAAACATCATGGCGTCTTTTGCTGCACTGTAGTCATGCCATTTAGCTAATGATGCCATATCAACCGGGCTCAGTTTCCATTGCTTTAGAGGATCGTTTTGGCGTGATTTAAAGCGTCTAAATTGCTCTTCTCTACTCACAGAAAACCAATATTTAAATAATTTAATACCACTGTTAACTAACATGCGTTCAAGCTGAGGTGTTTGCCGCATAAATTCGAGGTATTCTTGGTCTTCACAAAACCCCATGACCTTCTCTACGCCAGCGCGATTATACCAAGAACGGTCAAACAGAATTATTTCTCCCTTTGCAGGTAGATGATTGATATAACGTTGAAAATACCATTGATCACGTTCACGGGTAGTGGGTTTTTCAAGTGCTACAACATGCGCCCCACGCGGATTTAAGTGCTCCATAAAGCGCTTTATTGTTCCACCCTTTCCTGCTGCGTCACGGCCTTCAAATAAAATAACAATTTGTTGGTTAGTCTCTTTCACCCAACCTTGCATTTTTAATAGCTCAATTTGAAGTTCATGTTTATGGCGCTCATACTCAACAACATCCATTTTACGCTTGTATGGATATAGGCCATCAGCATTCCATTTTAAATTTGGGTTCTTTACATTTAAGTCAAATACAACATCCTGTTTAGTTTTTCCCTTACTTACTTTTGTAGGCTTACTTACTTTTGTAGGCTTAATTAATACTGATTCGACGTTTACTGTCTGCATGGCAACTCCTTTTTAGTAAATATTTACGTACCTTCATTAAGAACTGTATATTTTTACTTTATGCCAGTTGCAGCATTATTTATTGATCTACATCTATTATTTATCGATATAGAAAACTCTTAAAAATATTTACTTTAGTTATTTTTTACTAATAACACCAAGGAGTATATGTAATAATTTTTGGTTAATTTTAAATTAGAAAAAAATTACCAACTTTAAATAGACAAGAACATAAGTAATTAATAAATAATAATTAAATTTCACATCTTAAGATCTTTTATTGTAAGAAGACTAACTAAATTAGTTGAAGCTGTCTTTTATTGACTCATTACTTTTATTTTACCTAACTTAAAACCAATAAAATAAGAGTAGTAAAGAAAATAAAAATAGAGAAGATAGTATTAGAACAATACTTGTTGATGAAAGGGTTAATTAAATATAAAAACAGGCTAAAATAATTGAGGGAGCATAAAAAGCTCCCTCATATGGCACAGTTTACATACGCACAAGGCGTGTTGTTGATGCAGTTATTTAACAATCCATGGGGTTGCGCTGATCAACCGAGCACTTGTTTGCAGTTTTGTTTGATTGTCTTGCCAATCATCAGTCACCATTATTGCACAACGACTTTGCTTGCAATTATCTGCCTCTGATATTGCCACATTTTCATCCGCAAATTTAAGCACAACTCCCTGTTGCTCTGGCAACAAAAACCACATTAATTTACTGACGAAGAATCCTGATAAATCAGATAGCAATTCATCAAACTCTTCATTTAACTCATAAAGGTTTGCTTTTGTCAGTGCAAAGTCACTCAGGTTGGTTGCTTCAATTTGTAGCTTTAATTGGCAATCATGCTGAGGATTCTCAGGTTGTACGACAATTACAGCCTTATCTGTATCGAGTTGTTTATCAAACGGTAGCAACAACTGGGCTTGATCTGTATAGGTAAGATCAAATTCTTGTTGTTCTGTTATTATTTTCCCTGACTTAATTTTGCATACATCATTTGTAGCAATGTCAGATAAATAAAAATTTACTTGCGCGTACTGAAAGTCACCTTTGTTAACCACTTTAAGGCGGTCATAAAAGCCATCGTATGCAACAACAAACTCACCTGCGGTTGCTGTTCCTACAGAAGCACCTAAGGTAGCGGCTAACACTACCGCCTTGAAACATGACATAACTTTATTCATCAAAATATGCTCTGTTTTGATTTATCATTGTGTTTAACTCTTCAATGTAAGCTTCTCGTCGCTCAGAATAAGATAACAAGCCCTGCGTTAAAACTGTGGCTTCAATAGGCTTTTGTTGACGGCGTAAATCTGCTCGGATTGAACGTAAATCTTTGTATGCCGCATGAGTATTAATGTTTTTAAAGTAAGAGCTTACAGCAGCTCTTACAGACTTAAAAGCCGTTACTTCATGAGCAGCTTCATCAGCACGACGGCGTGGTACCATACCGCAACCTTTTTTGTAGCACCACTGACCAAAAAAGTTAAGGCCAATTCGCGCAAATCGCGATGTTCCCCAAGCCGATTCATTTGCAGCCTGCATCAAAGCAAGTTCTTTTGGAATAATATCAACACGGCGTAATGCCTGAGATAGTGACAGTACATCAATCGTCGTCGGCAGTTTATAACTGGTAAGGATTTTCTTTATATCTGATTTTTGTTTAACTGTTAAAGGCTCATTATATTCCAGCATCATGCGAGCTATTTCTAATGTTGCTCTTTGCTGCAAAATTTTCTTATTTTCAGCCTCAACATGCGGGCGTATAAAATCAAAAAATGCATGTTTCTTCTCTTTTACATCACTGAACGCAGCAAAATCAGGGAGTTTAACATTATGTAATGGCTTCTCTTTTTTTATAGTTTTCTGGCTGCCCTTGCTAGCTGCAAGGTCTTGTGAAGATACGTCAACATCACTTTCATTATCTATAAAAGGTGACAACAGTGCCCAAGTAAAAAAGGCAGCTAGTAAAATTTGAAAAACGTATTTAAGCATGTATTCTCTCAAGTAAACTACTACTCATGTGCGGTAACATCACACACATACAAAGGCGGAGTATATCAAACAAGCCAATCTTTGGCGAATTCGGTGCTATTTTTTTCACCTCAATCGTATTTAAAAAGTCTCATAATACATTCAATATACTCGCAATTTTCAAGCGGTTGCGTATACTTTCATTAACTCAGTCGCGAAACCATAGGCTTTTTTATTATGTGCCAACCTTGGCAAGCACGAATTATAGATCAACAAAAATATCGTCCCAATGACAACCGCTCACCATGGCAAGTTGACCGCTCTCGTATAATCCATGCCGCTGCTTTCAGACGTTTACAAGCAAAGACTCAAATTATGGGTATTGGCCTAAACGACTTTTACCGCACTCGCCTAACCCACTCTCTTGAAGTTGCACAAATCGGCAGTGGTTTGCTGCGCCATTTAAAAAAACAGCACCCTGAATTTGAACACTTCCCGAGTGGCAGCTTACTCGAAACCTTATGTCTTGCTCACGACATTGGCCATCCACCTTTTGGTCATGGTGGTGAAATAGCTTTAAACTACATGATGCGCGAGCATGGTGGATTTGAAGGCAATGCGCAAACTTTACGCATTGTTTCTAAACTTGAACCCTACAGCAACGGTTATGGTATGAACCTAACGCGCCGGACTTTGTTGGGATTTATCAAGTACCCTGCGTTTATTGATGATGTATGGCATACCATCCCACCATTATCTGATACGCGAAGTTTCATAAAAGCCGATCACTGGCGACCGGCTAAAGGGCTTTACAAAGATGATAACGATGTTTTTAATTGGATTATTGCGCCGCTATCACAAAACGACAAAGCATTATTGACTAGCCACTACAAGGTGGATGAGTTTAGGTCTAAAACTCATTATAAGTCTATTGACTCTGCAATAATGGAATTGGCAGATGATATTGCCTATGCAGTTCATGACCTAGAAGATGCGATTGCCACTGAAGTATTAACGTTTGCTGATTGGCAAAACCATGCTCTTATTCAGTTACAAGAACTCAATTCACCTTGGCTAACAACTCATTTAAGTGCAATTACCGCAAGGCTTTTCTCACATCATGAATATGAACGCAAAGACGCCATTGGTGAGTTAGTAAATACATTTATTATCCACGCCTCTTTAGAGGTACAAAATAACGAATTCGAATCAGAGATTTTACAATATACCGTTAGCCTGCCTGATGAGTTTTCAAAAATACTCAATGTGCTCAAACAATTTGTATTCAAGCGTTTAATTCGTGAACCTAAAATGCAACAGGTTGAATTTAAAGGGCAAAACCTGCTTATAGAATTATTTAGCGCTTTTGCTAGCGACCCGATGCGTTTATTACCAGAAACAACTCAAGAGATGTGGTTAAACGCACACAACAATAACGGTAATGCAATGCGGGTGATCTGTGATTACTTATCAGGTATGAGTGACGAGTATGCATATAAAACCTATCAACGATTATTTTTACCATCAGCCTAACTATTTTTTGAACAGCTAAATATTATGTTCTAAAATTAAGTAGGTTATTTTAGCAAATAACCTACTAATTCTTTATGGATTTTAGCCAATCTGCTTACCTTATGGGCAGCTTGAGACACGAATACTTTGATGAACTTTGTACATCCTGTCAGAGCTTTGTAGGTATTCCTGCTCAATTTGAGCCTATAGTAACGTGGGCTGGTTTTATTAAACATGGATTGAAATAATGCTCAAAAAATACCTGCTTCTTGGTTTATTAGTTGCTAGCCCATTTACAGGCTATGCAGCAGAATCACTTCCTGATCCACTACTTGAAGAACGCGGCATAATCATAAAAGATGCCACTCATTTTGATTGGATCCGACTTAACTCTGGTGAATGGCTCAAAGGTGAGCTCGTTTCAATGTACGATAAGGAGCTCGAATTCGATAGCGACGTACTCGATACCCTGATGATCGACCGCGAAGATATCTACATGATTATTTCTGAACGTCATCACACAGTTCGTTTTAATGATGGTGAAGAACTCAGCGGCACACTAAATATATCGGGTGGTTATGTAAAAGTAGGTGATGCTCCTGCTAAGTATCGTTATCGTGATTTAGTCTCTATCGCTCCGTCAATTGATAGTGAGCTTAGTGCTTGGACAGTAAAAATATCATTGGGCGCCGACCTATCTCGAGGTAATACTGATCAAACTGAATATTCAGCCAGAGCTGATATCAAACGCAGAACAGCGTCGAGTCGCTTTTTAGCTGAATTTTTAGGGTATCGCACCACCAGCGATGAGCAAGTCACTAAAAATAACATACGAGCAAATGGAACCTTCGACTGGTTTTATACGCAAAAAATGTATTTTCGCCCTATTTTCTTTGAATACTATCGTGACCCATTTCAAAACATTGCCAATAAATACACTGTAGGTGCCGGTGTAGGTTATTACGTAATGGATACCGACAAAATTGAGTGGGACTTTTCAACAGGTCCTGCTTATCAAAAAACAGAGTTTGATACTGTTGCAAATGGTGAAGATAAATCAAATTCTTCAATGTCTTATTTTGTTGGCACTAATTACGAACTGGAAGTAACCAAAAATATCGATTTTAGTTTTAACTATCGATATTTGACGGCCAGTGAAGACACTGGTGGCGATTCACAGTATGCAATGGCAAGCTTTGAAATAGACGTTACTGATGACATTGATTTTGATATTTCATTAGTCTGGGATTATCTATCTGACCCGATAGCCGATGAAAATGGTGTAGTCCCCGAAAAAGAAGATTACAAAATGATTTTCGCACTGGGTATAGATTTATAGCAATTGCTATAAAAACGCCGAGCTTAAGCTCGGCGTTTTTATTTTAGTTGAGTAAATATTATCTTATAGCGATTTAACACCCATGTTGTATAAGGTAAAGCCATAAATATCAGCGTATTGATCAATAATTTTACTGGTTGGTGTTCCTGCACCATGACCTGCATTTGTTTCAATACGAATTAGATACGGATTTTGTTTCGCACCTTTTTCTTGTAGCTCAGCAGCAAACTTAAATGAATGCGCAGGCACAACACGGTCATCATGATCCCCTGTTGTTACTAAGGTTGCTGGGTAGCTAACACCCTCTTTTACATTGTGAACTGGTGAATAGCCTTTTAAGTACTCGAACATTTCTTTACTTTGTTCACTCGTACCGTAGTCATACGCCCAACCAGCACCCGCTGTAAAGGTGTGGTAACGCAGCATATCTAAAACACCTACAGCAGGAAGCGCAACTTTAAATAGCTCAGGGCGCTGTGTCATAACCGCACCAACTAATAAGCCACCATTTGAGCCACCACGTACCGCTAGGTAATCAGGTGAGCTGTATTGTTTTTCGTTTAAGTACTCAGCCGCAGCAATAAAGTCATCAAATACATTTTGTTTCTTAAGCTGTGTACCATTTACATGCCATTCTTTACCGTATTCGCCACCACCACGAATATTAGCAACAGCATATACACCACCGTGCTCAAGCCATGCCGCAATTGTAGGGCTATAGCTTGGTGTTAAACTTACATTAAAGCCACCATAGCCATATAAAATTGTTGGGTTTTTACCGTTAAGCTCAGTGCCTTTTTTGTATGAAATAATCATCGGAACTTTAGTGCCATCTTTAGATGTGTAGAACACTTGTTCAGATGTGTATTGTTCGCTATTAAATTGAGCGCCCGACTTGCGATATACATCAGACTGGCCAGAATCAACATTAAATGAATAGATGTTGCCTGGTGTGGTGTAATTGGTAAATGAATAATAAAGCGTTTCAGCGTCGTGCTTACCGCTAAAGCCATATGCGGTGCCCACACCCGGTAAACTAATGTCACGCACTAGTTTACCTGACTTATCGTACTGTTTTACTTGCGAAATCGCATCAACCATATACTTAGCAAAGAAATAATCACCGCCTTTTGAAATACTAAGTACATGGTCAGTTTCAGGAATTAAATCTTGCCAATTCTCTGGGCTTGGATCAGCGGCATCAACTGTCACTACACGCATGTTTGGCGCATTTAAGTTAGTCACTAAATACAGTTTCGAGCCGTCATTATCGATAATTGATGTATCTGAATCTGTGTTATCTAGAATGGTTACTAACTTGCTGTCAGGCTTAGTTAAATCTTTGATAAACAGTTTATTACCTGATGTTGAAGTACTTGCAGCAATTATTAGGTATCGATTATCACGCGTTACCTCAGCGCCAATATAACGATGTTTCTGTGCTTCTGTACCACCATAGACTAATTGGTCGTCAGCCTGTGCTGTGCCTAACTTGTGATAATAGACCTTATGTTGATCTGTTTTTGCCGACAGCTCACTCCCTTTTGGCTTATCGTAGCTTGAATAATAAAAGCCATCGTTACCAAACCACGAAATACCGCTAAACTTAACATCGACTAATGCCTCTTCAATAGGCTGTTTAGTCGCTGTATCAATAACGATAATTTTACGCCAGTCACTACCACCTTCAGAAATTTGATAAGCAGCTAAACTTCCATCTTCAGTAAAAGTTAAGCCCGACATTGAGGTTGTGCCATCGGCGCTGAAAGTATTTGGATCTAAAAACACTTCAGCTTCAGAGTCACCTTTTTTACGGTAAACCACATACTGATTTTGCAAGCCATCGTTTTTATAAAAGTAAGTGTACTCACCCTCTTTAAATGGCGCTGTGACTTTTTCATAGTTCATCAGCTTTTCAAGTGTGGTTTTAAGCTCATCGCGATAAGGAATATTTTTAAGATAAGAAAAGGTAACGTCATTTTCGGCTTTTACCCACTGCGCCGTTTCTTCGCTCATGTCGTCTTCTAGCCAACGATACGGATCGGCTACCTTCTGGCCGAAGTACTCATCAACAACATTGCCTTTTTTCGTTTCTGGATAATTCACAGCAGCTTTAACCTCTGCAGTTTTTATAGTTTGTTCTGTTTTTGTTGGGGTAGATTCACTACACCCCGTCAGTGCAACCACAATTGCACAAGCAAGCGCTTTTTTAATCATAATAATTTTACTTTTTAGTTATTGTTAACAAAATGAAAGTAAAGTTAATACAAAAGAATGTCTAGTTATTTGCGGTCAAACACAGGAAGCGCTGTAAACCAATGTAAAAACAAAAAAACCACGCAATAGCGTGGCCTTTAATTTTTCGCAATAGTAAACACTGTTTGCGTAATTATACTTTTGTTAACCAGCCATGAGTATCTGCTGATTTGCCCCATTGAATATCATTCAATGCTTGGCGTAATTTAGCGACTTTTTCACCTGATTCACCCGACCCTACTTTAAACTCTTGGTCGTTATGAATAAGCGTGCCAACCGACGTCAGTACCGCAGCGGTACCCGATAAGGCAGCTTCAGTACCCGGCTTAGCAGCTCTTTCAAGTAGCTCAGACACAGTAAAGTTACGCTCAGATACGGTCATACCTAAATCTTTCGCAATAGTTAAAATACTATTACGGGTCACACCGTGTAAGAATGTGCTATCAAGTGCTTTTGTGATGATTTCATCACCATCAATTAGAATAAAGTTCGCAGCACCGGTTTCTTGCACATCGCCACCTGGGCAGAATAAAATTTGGTCAGCTTGATGCTCAGAGCGAGCTTGTAAGATTGGACCTAATGCACTTGCATAGTTACCACCACTTTTAACCATACCCATGTGAGGTGCACAGCGCATGCCGTCTTCTTCAAGTAATACACGCAGTGCTGTAGCACCACCTGCAAAGTAATCACCCACTGGCGAGAGTAATACATAAAGCAAGGAACTCATTGACGGCGCAGCGGCTTTACCAATTGCGGCTTCTGTACCAATGTGAGTTGGGCGAATATACATAGACCCCGGCGGTGCTGGTGTTTCGTCTGCATACTCTTTAACAATGTCTTTGATCATTTGCTCAAGCATGCTTTCGTCAAAGTCAGGTAAGTTTAGTAACTTAGAGCTTTGCTTCATACGAGCAATGTTAGCATCCATACGAAAGATATAGACCGAGCCATCTTCGTGACGAAACGCTTTTAATCCTTCAAAACAGGTGCTTGAGTAATGTAATACGTGTGCACCCGCATGTAATTCGATTTTATCAGATGGGACCAGCGCGCTTTCACTCCATGAGTTATCAGCAAAACGTGCTTGGATCATTTGTGGCATAAATACAGTACCAAATGCGGCCATTGTTGTTCTCTCTTGTTTGGACTACTTTTGCCCCATTGTATGCTAATCCATCCCTGTTTAACCATAGCAAACTAGTGCCTTTTCTCGATAAAAACGATAAAAAAACGTTCGCCTCGTATAAAAAACGCGCAACTCATGTGCGCATTGTTTAATGATAATTATTTATAAGCTTACTAAGCGAAATTACCTGTAGTTCATTTTTGCTGTGAGGCGATTAAAAAAGCCCGGGAAAAAACGCTTTATAGTCGGTGCTAAACCACTTATTCCTTCACCAATAACAACTTCATCTTTCTCGGCTTCAATGGCTTTAATCATTTTTGCAGCCGCTTTTGCCACATCCATGCCGTTTTCGATTGATTCTTCGGGTTTATTTTGTGGCTTACCTTGGCCATCTAGCGAGTTATGGGCAATTGCAGTTTTAATTGAACCTGGGCAAATAGTTAAACATTTTATATTTTTGTCGGCTAACTCTGCTCTTAAGCAATCCATAAAACCCACTACCGCGTATTTAGAACCCGAATAACCTGTTCTGAACTTTGAACCGACTTTACCCGCTACACTGCTAATTGAAACGACCATGCCCATACCCTGTTCAACCATTTGCGGTACTACCGCTTTGGTTAAAGCTATTAAACCAAAGTAGTTCACTTCCATCAGTTGGCGATAAACCGTAAATTCATTCTCTAAAAATAAACTACGCTGCGACACCCCACCGTTATTGATAAGCACATCAATGCGGCCAATTCGCTCAATCACTGCGGGCATATCTTCAAGTAAGGCTTCGGGTTTTGCCAAATCTAGGGCAACTACATGATGATTGCCACCGAGCCTTGTATTTAGAGCGTTGAGTTTTTCTTCATTACGAGCAGACAATATCAGCACTGCGCCCTTTGCAGCTAATTGCTCACAAAGTGCTTCACCAATTCCAGAAGATGCCCCAGTTACCCAAACTGTTTTACCATTTAATTGCATATGTGTTCCTTTTTATTGTTGTTATGCTTTGTTAGGGCCTGCATGTTGTTCGATATGTTCAGCAATATCTTTATAAAAACCAAGCAGAATCAATAACTCAGCTAATACAAATAAAGGCCCTATTACTAAACCAATTAAATCATCAACAAAGGCAGGCTTTTTACCTTCAAAATAATGGCCAATAAACTGAAATACCCAACCTACAACAAAACTACCAATACTTACCGCTAGCCATAATTCCACGTCAAGTGACACCACGGGCTCAGCGGCAATGCTCAACAAACTTAAGCATACAGCCATAATTAACCCCATTGATAAACTTAGCATCAAGTAATAAAGACAGCTAAGTACAATCACCACGGTTGCCAAGGAGATAACAGCAGGCTCTGAAATAAGCGTGACTCGTTGCAATAAACAAATAATCGCAAATACAATTAATGGGATGCCAATAAAATGGGTGTAAATATTACGTTTAGAGCGGTGATAGAGAGCGTAATTTGTTAGTTGTTGTTTTAATGTTTTCATTATTTTTCCTGCCAAAACTGTGTTCAAAACTCAGATTAGCAGAAAATTCACCGTCAAGAATGTCAACTAACCGACATTTCAAAATGGCTATATTAAACTTACGCATCAAACCAACGCATCGATGACCTTGCCTTTTTCAGCTTCTGGCTGCATATCCATGCGTTCGCGTCCTTTTTGATATTCTTCATCAAGCATTCCTTGCAGTTCATTCATTTTTTCTTGCAGTGCTTTGGTGTCGGCACCTTGTTGCTGCATTTGATCGGCAAGCTTTTCTATTTGCGCTTTTATTTCATCAATTTTCTCTTTATCAACCCCGAGTCGCTGATAAACCAAGGCTTCTTGCGCTTGTGCTAAAAAAGAACTGGGCTCAGACTGCTTTTGTAAAAGTTGCTGTGCTGAAGATGCAGGCGTATGCATGGCCTTCACATCATCGAGGCGAGTTGTTTGCGACAGCTTAGCAGCAGCCGAAGCGTGATAAGGGTTATATTGATTATGAAATGTTATTGCCACAAGTTGTCTTCCGTTTAAGCTGGATTACAACTTTGTAGCAATTTTAGTTCCAAACTAGCATTGAGATTGTAATTTTTCGATGTCAATTACTTCAATCGATTGATATTTAAGATTAATAATTGAATCAGCTTGTAGGGATTGTAATATTTGATTAATGGTTTGCCGTGTTAAATAGGTCATATCGGCAAGTTGTTGCTGGGTAAGCGGCAAACAGCTTTGGAGTGACGACTGATAAAGCATGCATAACCGCTTACTCACCTTTTGCTTGGCCGTGAGGAGTGCGTGATCTTCTAATGAGTCAAACAGGCTTCGCACTTTATCGGTAAGCAGCAGCCCGAAATCATGCCAATAAGCGGGATGCTCTTGTAATAACTGAGTTAATGCCCGCTCAGGCACGTGTAGTAGCCGTACCGCAGTTTGTGCATACACATCGTGGGTGCGTTGACCGCCATCAAACAAAGCAACCTCACCGAACCACATCGCACTGGTTACAAAACTAAGCACCGCTTCTTTGCCTTGGCTATTAACCCCAGAAACTCTAAGCACGCCATTAATAACACAATACAGACCGGTATTTTCATCACCACGCAAAAACAATGCATCACCTGCCTTTAAGGTGATTAATTTAGCATGTTTAACTAGCTTGTCTTTAAATAATTGTGTGCGATTTTTAAACCATTTGTCTTGGTTAATTACCGAAAGGTCTTGTTCATTCAAGTGGTTATACTTTACATTGATGTAGTGCATATATCCAAGCCATCTCAAAATGCAGAATTCAGCGTTTCACAGGTGCTTAATATCAAGGCGTTACTTTGCAAGAATGGCATTCCCTTTTAAGAAGTAACAACGATGAGAGTAAGTGCCTGTGAAGCGCCCAAAGGGTTGGTTTAAAAGCGATTTATACTGCGTTAATGGTTTTAACAATAGAACATCTATTACTTCTAATCAATGCCTTACCTAAATCGCTTTTAATTCCAACTGAAACTAGTATTTTGAGATTGTTTGGATATCTAAATAATAAAAGGATACGGGATGTTAAACAAACTACTTTCGACCAGCCTACTTCTCAGTGCGATTTCGACCCCTGCATTTGCTAGTGATATTAATACTGAACTTAAGTCTGCCAATAAAAGCGTCAGCGAAAAGGTCATTAAATGGCGCCGTCATTTACACCAATATCCAGAGCTTAGTAACCGTGAGTTTGAAACAGCCAAATACGTAGCTAAGCATTTACGTTCGTTAGGCCTTGAGGTTCAAACAGGTGTGGCTCATACCGGTGTGGTTGCCAAACTTAAAGGGGGCAAAAAAGGTCCGCTTATTGCGCTGCGTGCTGATATGGATGCACTACCTGTAAAAGAGCAAGTAGACTTACCTTTCGCGTCAACGCAAACAACAGAGTACAAAGGTAATACCGTTGGCGTAATGCATGCCTGTGGTCATGATAACCATGTGGCTATTTTAATGGCAGCAGCTGAGTCTTTAGTAAAAATTAAAGACCAATTAGCGGGTGATATTCTGTTTGTCTTCCAACCTGCTGAAGAAGGTGCTCCTGATGGCGAAGAAGGTGGTGCTGAGCTGATGCTTAAAGAAGGCTTATTTAAAGAAAAGCCAGAAGCCGTATTTGGTTTACACGTAACCAGCTCACTTAATACCGGACAAATTGGTTTTCGTGAAGGGCCGCTAATGGCCAGCGCCGACAAGTTTACAATCACAGTAAAAGGCCGCCAAACTCACGGCTCACGCCCTTGGAATGGGGTTGACCCAATTGTGGCGTCATCACAAATCATTATGGCAACACAAACCATCGCTTCACGCCAAGTTGATGTGACCAAAGCGCCATCGGTAGTTTCATTTGGTGCCATTAATGGCGGTGTGCGTAACAACATCATCCCTGATCAAGTTGAAATGGTTGGCACAATCCGTACCTTTGACCAAGAAATGCGTGCTGACATTAAAAAACGTTTAGCTAAAACCGCTGAGATGGTAGCTGAATCAGGTGGCGCAGAAGCACATGTTCACATTGATCATGGTTACCCAGTAACAGTGAACAATGTTGAATTAACCAAGAAAATGACACCAACTCTTGCTGGTGTGGTTGGCAAAGAAAACCTGATCACAACGCCACTTATCACAGGTGCCGAAGACTTTAGTTACTACGCCTTAGAAACACCAGGCATGTTCTTTTTCTTAGGTGTTACACCAAAAGGTCAAGATGCAGTTACAGCACCTAGTAACCATTCACCACACTTTTTTGCAGACGAAAAAGCTTTACAGCTTGGCGTAAATGCAATGACGCAATTAGTGGTTGATTACCTAAAATAATAATAATTTTCTTACCGGCGGGTGACATCACTACCCGCCCTATTTTCTTAGCTGTTCAGCATCAATAAAGTTCATTTTGCTAGGGTTTAGTTACTATAAACAGGTAAGGAAGCCCCATGACATCAGAATACTTTCATTTTTTAAGCATTATCGGTGTAGCGTTTTTTGCTATTTCTGGCACCTTGCTGGGCCATGAAAAAAGTGTCGGTGGTTTTGGTGTGGTGGTTGTTGCCACAGTCACAGCTCTGGGTGGTGGCACACTTCGAGACATATTGCTCAACAAACCAGTATTTTGGATAGCCCAGCCCGATTATTTGTACGCAACTTACATTGCCATATTCGCCTCTATTTTATCTATTCGTCACTTACCCGATTTAAGTAACACCACCATGTTATTAATGGATGCCGTAGGGATGGCTATTTTCAACATTATTGGTATCGAAAAGGCTCTGATTGGCGGCGCAGATATGGTTGTAGCCATCACCATGGGTATGACCACAGGTATTTTTGGTGGCCTGATGCGTGATGTGATCTGCCGAGAAGTGCCTTTAGTAATGGGCGAAGAACTTTATTCAACCGCTTGCTTATCTGGCGGGTTAACTTACGCGGCTTTATTCACCCTAGAGGTGAGTTATATTTGGTGCATTCTTGGCGCATTTGCTTTGACGGTATGTTTAAGATTAGGCGCCATACACTTTGGTTGGCAACCTAACCTGTTTCGTAAAAGCAGCTTTAAACGCTCTTAGCAAGTCATATAAATACAGCCATCGAGTGGCATGTCCGCTGGATACTGGGTTTGTATAAAACCCAGTTTTTCATAGGCTGTTTTAGCAAGGGTATTATGGCTATACACAAACAACGACAAACTATCGCAGTTCAATTGCTGTTTGCCCTGCTCTCCTAGTAAATTTATCAACACTTTTGCTAGACCTTTACCACGTTCACTTGGCGCGATAACTAGCCGCCCTAAATGGCAACGACCTTCACGTAAATAATATTGCCCAAACCCTAACATGCGGCCTTCGTCATTAATCAACGCGAAGGAATTCAGCGCATCTAGGTTTAAATCTTTTCTAAAGCTTTGCGTATCAAATGGATAACTAAAAAATGGCCCAGACCAAATACGCAGTTCAGCCTCTGAGTTAAACCAACCCATTAAATCGTTGAGTTGGTCACTCGTTACTTTAACTAGCTTCATGTTTTAACCTATCGTATAAACCTGAAGCACGAGTAACAGATTTATTCATTGCCATGAGCAATACATTTTTATCGGCCACCAACTCAAATGTGGTTTTCGCGCGGGTGATCCCCGTGTAAACCAATTGTCTGTTAATGCCCTGATTAGCCTGTTTTATTGGCGGTAAAATCATTGCTGTGTAAGCAAATTCAGAGCCTTGCGACTTATGAATTGTCATGGCATACACTTTATCGTGAGCAGGTAAACGTGCGGGCGAAAAGGCACGAATATTTTCTTGTTCATCAACAAACATGGCTTTTAACTGACCTTGCTCATCGTGCATTAAAATACCGATGTCGCCATTAAACAGTTTTAGCTGGTAGTCGTTTTGGCTGATCATAATTGGCATACCCACGTAATGCCTTTGATATGGCGAGATTAAACCTTGTTGAGCCAGTGCTTTTTCAATACGTTGATTAAGACTATTTACACCGTAATCACCCTCTCTGACGGCTGCCAGTAACTGATAATGCGCAAATGCTTTATGCACACTGGCAACACTTGCCCCTTGCTGTATAAGTTGCAAATAATCGTGGTATTGCAACGCCGCTTGTTGCACAAATTGCTCAATCGGTTTACTAATTACGCTGTAATTAAGTTTAAGGTCTTTAAAGCCACCTTGATTAATCGTTTGCTCTACATAGCCCAGTAAGCCTGTGTTATTGGTATTTACAGCTTGTGCTAATTGACCAATGCCGCTGCTGCCATCAAAACGATAACTTTGCTGTAAAAACGCAATACAATCGTTAAGTACAAAATGACTGCTCGCCGCAGGTATCTCGCTCTGATTATTAAAACAAACGCGATTAAGCTGCGCTGCTCTTTCACTGCTGTAATCTGGCATTTTGCCAAGCTCTAAGCCTTGGCAGAGGTCGCTAAGAATACTGCCCGTATCAACCGAGGCTAATTGGTCTTTATCACCCAGTAAAATAAGCCTTGCATGGCTCGGTAATGCCTCGATGAGTTTTGCCATAAGTGACAAATCAACCATCGATGCTTCATCAATGATCAGTACATCTAAATGCAGTGGGTTACGCTTATTATGGCGAAACTTATTGGTATGCGGAATAACGCCCAGTAAACGGTGAATCGTTTGTGCGCTCTCAGGGATAAGCGGCGCGATATTATCAGGGATCATACTAAGCTTTTGCTTTGCCCCTAAAATCGACTCGGTTAAACGAGCTGCCGCTTTACCTGTCGGTGCAACCAGCTTTATTGTTAGCGGTGCACTGGCATACAAGGATTGTAATATGGCCAGTAGCTTAGTTACCGTGGTGGTTTTACCGGTACCCGGGCCACCGGTGATCACACTAAAACCTTTTGTTGCAGCAATCGCACAGGCTACTTTTTGCCAGTTTAATGTTTTAATAGGATCGCTTGGGTAGGGTGTATGTTCACTGCTAGGAAAATACACCTCAAGTAATGCCGTTAATGCGGCTTCATCAAGTGTGAGCTCTTTCGTTGCTAAATGATGTAAACGCGATGCCAGAGTGGTTTCGTATTCTGCCAAGCGGGCAAAGTAAAGTTTATTCGCAAACAATAGCAGTGGCTTGTCGTCCCCGACACACTCAGCATTCATTAGTTTATTAACAGCCTCAGTAAGGCCAAATTCTGCCGCAAACGGGGTTAAAACATCAGGGGCTGCGATGCTGGCATCAGCTAAGCTTTGCTGTTTAATTTCAAACGGATTTTGCCAGTTTATATTCGCGAGCTCTAAACAGCTGTGCTGACTTTGCTGCGCTGCCGCAAGCAATAAAATCAGGTAAAAAACCTCACTGTGCGCTGCATCGTTATTCTCTATCAACGATTGTGAACCTGCTACTGTTTCTGTGCCAGTCAATAGCTCAGCGAGTTTAACATCAACCAAGCAAATACGTTTTGCCTCCAGCAAATAACTCAGTAAAGGCTGCGTTTTAAGTTCTGTGGCAGGTAACACTGAGTTACTCTCAGTATGTTGTACTGGCTGCTGTGGTTGCTTATTCACTGGCTCGTTTGGCTCATGGTCATCAAAGCCGAATGTCATTTGACTCATAGCATAGCTCCTTGTGCGAATAGGCTATCAAGCTCAGTTATTTGCTGTTTTGTTAGCTGATTAAAATACACCCCTTGCCCTTCGCTCATACCACGTAAGAAGGTGTAGTAAACACCGCCTAAATGCGTGTCGCTATCGTAATCTTGAATACGTTGTTTTAATAAACGGTGCAGTGCTACGGTATAAATTAAATACTGCAAATGATACTGATGACTGGTCATGGCTTGTTCTAGTTGCTCATGTTGGTAATCAGCCGCACTGTTGCCTAAAAAGTTCGATTTATAATCAAGAATATAATACTTACCCTGCCAGCAAAATATTAAATCTATAAAGCCTTTTAGTAAGCCTTGTACCTCACTAAAGTCGAGCTGCCCAGGTAAGTTAAAATGTTTTACCAACACTTGGTTAAGCTTATCGCTTGAGAGCGATAACAGCGGTAAATTAAATTCCATTTCGACCAAACAGGTATCAGGCTCAAGTACTGATAAACTAAGCCCTTTATCGTTCAATGGGCAATTCAGCGCAGCAAGGATCCACTGCTCGGTCATTTCCAGCCAGCTATCATCAATATGGTATTTTTCGAATAACTTTTTGATCACTTTATCAAGTGCATGGTCATCTTGTTCGCTGGCCGGACGCTTTAACGCATAAGGGTCGGTAAAGTCTAATTGCTCAAAAATTTCATGCAAACAACTACCCGGCTTAGCCCCTTTAGGGAAGCTGTAAGGAGTTAAAGCATTGGCATTTTGGGCTAAAAATTCATCTTTTTCGTGGTCTTCATCACTGCGACCAAGCTCAATATGGTCAGTATGCTTTTTAAGAGTCAAGCTACTAAAACTGGTTGAGCGCCAATCACGCTGAATGTCTGCTTTTACAGTATTAACTTGATAGGCTTGCTCACTGTCAGCTCCAGCAAATGTTAACTTTTCAAGCTCATCGGCTTGGCTAAACGCCTCATAGTGCATGTGCGCAGAGTCTTCACAAAATTGTTGTAATAAGGCACGCCATTCATCGCCCGATTTGATCTCTAACCCTGCAAATAATACATGGCCAATGCTGGTACTTTGAATACCAGGGCGAGCACTACGACCTTGCGAAATGTTATACATACCCACAGAACAAAAATGCACGGCACGGGTCAGCGCCACATAAAGTAAGCGTAAATCTTCAGCTAAGCGCTCTTGCTCTGCTTTTTGCATTGCCTCGTCACTTTTAGCAAGGTCATAAATCAGCTTACCGTCTTTATGATAAAGGGCTTCTTTGCTTTCGCGATAGCCACAGGCAAACGGCATGAATACAATCGGGTACTCTAAGCCTTTTGAGGCGTGCATGGTGACAATTTTCACCAAATTAGCATCGCTTTCTAGGCGAACTTGCACCGCTTCACCATCTTGTTGACTAACTTTTTGTGCAAACCAACGCAGCAATCTGTGTGTGCCCTCAAGCTCAATTTGCTTTTGCTGTAAGATTTCCCCTAAATGGCGGAAATCGGTAAGCCAGCGTTCAACGTTGTAACCTAAGCCTTGCCAACGCGCTGCGAGCTGGTTATGGCTTAATAAACGCTCAAGCATCGCCATAGCGCCTTGTTTATGCCAAATATGAGCAAGCTGAGCAAAAAAGTTTAAATGTTCTTGCCACGCACTTTCATTTTCGTGAAGCTGATAAATGCGGTTGTAGCTTAAGCAAAACAATGGCCCAGCAAGTACACCGCGCAGTAATGATTCATCATACTGTCCATGCAATGCCGTTAAAAAGTTCAGTAAATGATGACTAAGCTCTTGGTTAAAAACACTATCTCGCGATAAATACACACTGGCAATGGCGGCTTCTGCCAGTGCGGTTTTCATCAACTGTGCTTCATTTCGGTCACGCACTAACACACAGATATCAGCGGCAGTAAGAGGTTTTCCTGCAATGGTTGCAGCGCCTGCATCAGCTTGCTTGAGTAGCTCAGTGATTTTTTTCGTATATTGCAAAGCCAATGCCTGTTGAGCCACCCCTTTGCTGGTTGGCTTGTTGTTAGCTTCGGCGTACTCATCAACAAAAACCGAAAATTCAAATGCACTTGGCATTTCACCGTTTATTAAAAACGCTTTGTCTTGCTGTTTTCCCTTCGCATTAACCTTTTGAAATGGGATTGCGTCGTTATAAATAAAGCTATTGTCATTTTTAGCAAATAAGCGGTTTACGCTATCAACAACCCCTTCACTTGAGCGGTAATTGGTATCTAGGGTGTATTGCTTGTCTTTTTCAACGGCTTGTTTTGCGCCAATATAAGTAAAAATATCTGCACCACGGAAACCATAAATAGCCTGTTTTGGATCACCTATCATGGCAAGGGTGGTGTTTTTAATGCCATAAATACGGCTAAAAATGCCATATTGAACTGGGTCGGTATCTTGGAATTCGTCAATCATGGCAACCGGAAACAAGGCGGCAATTTTTTCACTTAATGCTTGGCCTTGCTCACTTAAAAGCGCCTTATGCAAGTTACTCAGTAAGTCATCAGGGGTGATCACGCCTTGTTCTTGCTTACGTTTGACTAATGCATTTGCCACCCATTTAGCTGCGTATTGCACTATCGCAATATTCAATCCGTTATTGATAAGGCTACTAAGTTGCGCCATTTCATCAAACTGAGCCAGCATTTCGTGACTGAGTAAGCTACCGTTTTTCTTATAATTTGCAGGGTCGCTTAAATTCTCTGTGCTCCACACTTCAAACGAGTATTTACTGGTACCAAATACAAAAAACAACTCGTCATTGTTTAAGTATTCTTCAAGCGCTGCAAGGCTGTTTTTTCGCCCTGGGGTTTTTGAGCCACTTAAATCAGACGCTTTTACAGCATTAATAAACTCACTCTCACGACACGCCGTTTTAAATGCCGGTACTTTTGCCACAAAGCTGTCGCGTGCTTGCCATATATCGTCAAGGTCATACTCGGGGGTGATTGTTGCCCCTTGTTTATTGAGTAAACTCACCACCTGTGAATACAGTGATGCAGGGACTGGGAAAATATCGGTAATTGCTTGCGTGCGCTCTTTTGATTGTGGGTAAACAAAAGCACGCCAAAAGTCATTAAGGGTTTCTTGAATAAGCTCACGCTCATCTAAAATAAACTCTAAGTTAAACGCCACCCCTGATTCAAAAGCATGTTGTTTCAGCATTCGCTGACAAAAGCCATGAATGGTGAATATAGCGGCTTCATCCATCGACTTTGCCGCAGCGTCTAGCAAATCAAATGCGGCGTGTTTGTCAGTTACCTCGTCAATTACTTGCTCAATCAGCTCATCATCGGGCTCTTTGCCAAGCAGAGCATCTCTGGCATTGATTATACGCGCCCGCACACGGTCTTTAATTTCTTGGGTGGCGGCCTCAGTGAAGGTCACCACTAGGATTTGCTCAACACTAAGCGGCGTATTTAATTGTTGATCTTCCCCGGTCGCTTTTTGTAAGCCCAACAAATACCGTAAATACAAACCTGTGATTGTATAGGTTTTACCTGTACCGGCACTGGCTTCAATAAGGCTTTGCCCACACAGCGCCATACTCATTGGATTAAGCGTTTGCATGATCTGCCTCCTGAGCTAATTCAACGAGTGGCGATAACAGCAGCTCGCTCCATTTTATAAACTCTTCTTCACAGTCTTTAAGGCTCTTTATGGTTAAACGAATATACGGATTTTCACCCTCACCCATGCCTATGTATTGCGGCGCGAATTTATTGTTTGCTTTAACCATGTCTTTGTCTGTTTTTATGTACTCGTAGCCACTGACAGGGAAAAACGCCACTGGGCGAGTTAAAAGCGTTTCATAAAGCGAGAACCAATCGTTTAAATACTTGCGGGCATCGTTTTCTGACAAGGGTGAAAAACTAATTTGCTTGTCTAAGCCAAGAATAAGGGTTTCAACAGGCTGACCCATTATTTGCGCCGCTAAATGATGCACAAAGCCACGAATAACATCTTTTGCTTTAATACTGGCGGTGCGATAAAACACCTGTTTTTGACCATAAATATGATTTAACCAACCTTCTAGTGTGGTATTGGCAATTTTAATATTTACTTCAACGGGTAATGCTTCATCACCTTGAATATGCGCTTTTACTTGCCCTGCAAGCGCATCAACTCGGTGCTGCATACTTTCAAATACAAGATCGCCAACATGGGCTTGAGGTAACTCACCGCGCTGCATTATTTGCGCTTGGTTCAGAGGAATTTCTTGAATGCTGGCTTCGAGAATTTCGTCTAGGTAAAAGTAGCGTCGTAATGCGTCTAAACTAAATGGCTCTTCATCTTTAGCTATATCGTTAAATTGCGGTAAGCGTAAACCCAAACTTTGCTGATAAAAGCTCTCTTGCGGCTGGCAAATACTACGAATAAACTGAGTTAACTCAACACTGCTTTCTGGCTGAACACTAAGCGCTTGCTGAGGTTCAGGGTTAACAGCTTGAGTTGGCATCCACACTGGGTTATAGCTGTGTAATTGTGTGGCTAGTGGTTTGTTTGCTTTTTGCTCGTCATCAGTTTGGCTTTTATTACCTTCTTTGTTAGTGGTCAGATAATAAGCTGGGTTAAATGGCTGTAAATGCTGATAATTAATTAGCGCCTCTGGTAGCTCTAAGTGAGTGTCTTTGTCAGCAAATTCAAAACTACGGGCTATATATTCCAACAGCTCGCTCACTAAAGTTGAGGGAATTCTTGGTTGGTTATCAAAGCAAGAACGGCCAATATAACTGATGTATAGATTCTCACGGGCACTTAAAATCGCTTCTAAAAACAGGTAACGGTCATCAAGTTTGCGAGAGCGGTCGCCTTTTTGGCGTTTTGAGTAAGGAACTAAGTCAAAACCGATTGGCTGAACGGTACGCGGGTAATCTGCATCATTTAAACCTAGCATGCACACCACTTTAAATGGCACCGCACGCATTGGCATCAACGTACAAAAGTTAACTTGGCCCACTAAAAAGCGCTGCCCTACGCCTTTTTCTTGAATACCTTGTTTAACCAAGTAACTCACAATACGCTGCGAAACAGCTTGTTGGTAATCGCCATTATCATAATGCTTAATCAGTGTATCGAGCACTTTTTGCAGTACTAATAAATCCCAGCTTTGCTCGCCTTCATCACTGTACACAGCGCTTAATAATTCTTTTAGAATTGCTGCTTTTTCGTTAAGCGGTGCATCAGCTTGCAGCTTGGCTTTATAACGGGCCAGTACATCAATAAATTCAATGAGTTTATTTAAGGTATTCAGTGCCATACCTTCAACTTCATCGGCACTGTAAATCCCCGAAAACGGCAGTTGTTCATCCCGTTGTGCAACACCTAATAACAAACGGTTTAAGCCATGTTGCCAGGTATTTAAATCTATTGCGGGTAAGCCAAAACTGTCTTTGTGAGCGGCATCTAAGCCCCATTTAACGCCAACGCGTTCAAGCCAAAAACCTATTTGCTCATACTCATGAGCTTCGAGGTTAAATTTTTCGGCAATTTGCGTGACTTGCAGTAAATCAAGGATGTCAGACACACCAAAGCGTGAATAAGGTAAATCGGCTAAACTAGCAAACGAGCTAAGCACGGGCTTTTCTTGCTCTATGGCTAAATCGGCTAACGCATAAGGAATAAAGCGTCGTCCTTCGGCACCACCAAACACCGCCTCAATGTACGGGCTGTATGTGCCAACATCTGGCATCATTACAATAATATCTTTGGGTGTTAGCGCTTTATTTTCATTGAATAGATTGAGCAAGTAATCATGTAGTCTTTCTACTTCACGAAGTGGCGTGTGGCAATCACTCAGCACAATACTGGTGTCATCTGCCTGAATTGGCAGTTTGCCCTCATCATTAATAAACCATTCTTTATCAGGCGTAAGTGATTCGCCCTTAAAGGCTAATTGGTAAATTTCAGACTGAATTTGCGATAGCAAGCTTTGATCAAAATCGTTATCGAATCCGTCAAGCCACTGCGCATCCAGTTGTAGTAACTGCTCAAAATAGTCTCGGCCTAATTTACCCCACGACGAGAGTAGCGGATTACCAATAAAAAAGTACTCGTGATCAGGGTTTTTAGCGCTGTCTTCAAGTGCTTGTAACTGAGGGCGTTTGGCATATTTAGCAGCAATTTTGGCTGCTGTTTTTTCATCCAGTGTGTCGCCCCAGTAATGCTCACTGGGGTTGAAGAAAAACAAAAATACCTGCGTTTTTTTCGCAATGGCCTGAAACACTTCAAGCTGGCTGCTCGCAATTGCAGAAATACCAAATAAACTAATACGCTCAGGTAATAGGCTTGCGTCCATTTTTTCAAGGGCTGCAAGGAGTTTGTCTTGCATGTTGGCGCGGTGATATTGGCTTTGCCCAAGTTCTTTACTGTGCGCCACCAGCTTGCGCCAAAGATCTGGCTGCCATGGCGCAATGCCCACATCAACATCATCAAGCTCATCAATGCCCTGCTCCCAAGTGGTAATCCAATTGGGGCGATACATTAAGTATTGGTCATAAACGTCGGCAATTTTCTCGCACAAGGCAAAGGTTTTTTGCCCCTCACTGTCACCATCTAAATAGGTTTTCAGTGGTAAATACAGCGGCTCATCAATGCAGTTTGGTAAAATCGCAAACAGCTTCCAAGCAAGGTTAGCTTTGTTATACGGTGATTCACTGGGTACATCTGGCAATAATTGTTGGTAAAGCTGCCATATAAAACTCGAAGGCAGCGGAAAGTCGACCTGAGCTGCAATCCCTAAGTGTTCACTTAAACCTATTTTTAGCCACTGCGACATACCCGGTGACTGCACAAGCACAATTTCTTTTTTAAAGGGGCTCGTTAATGGATTAACTTTAAGAAGAGCGTGAAACCGCGCTTGCAGTGCTTCCATGCGATTTGATTGAATTATATTCAGCACTTTACACTGTCCTTGCTTGAAACTAACTAATTGACACAGTGTAAGATATTTTAATTAGATGGGATAGAGAGAAATACCCGCAAACAAGGCTTAATTCCATGTTTGCCATGAGCTGCGGGTACGTATTACGGGTATGCGCTACAGGCAATATTTACTGGTATGGACTTATCGTCGATAACGCAAACTCGGTGTGCATTATCTCATCTCCCTTAATACCTTTAAGCGCAATACGAATGGTAGGATCTGCTTTTTGCCAATCGATTGTTAAATCGCCGTAGTTAACCTCATGAGTGTAATCACCCACACGGTGTTTATTAGGGCTAACATCTTTCCACTTTTCTGTTAGTCCAGAGCTGGTCATCTCATAAAGTGGGTAATCTAGGTTTTGTTGATACTTAGACAACTCCCCCCAGTGGGTATCGCCACTGACAATAATTACACCGTTTACTTTATGCTTTTTAATAAGCGTAAATAAACGCTCACGATCAGCAGGATAATTAGCCCATGACTCCCAGCCTGTAAAATCAGCCAATAGCTGTAAGCTTGAGGCAATGATTTTTATCTTTTCGTCTGACTTAAGCTCTTGCTCGAGCCATTGCCATTGTCTTTCACCAAGCATAGAGGCGTTTTTATCGGTTGTTGGGCTATAAGGCCCTTGTTTTGCAGGTTTTCGTTCAAGCTGATAGGTCATCGCCGATACGTGATTCAACGGTGCGCGATTAAAACGCAGATCAGGCATGATCACCTTTACTGTTTGTTCACCTTCACCGTAAGTGTACGAAGTGTAAATACCATCTTCACGAGTCCTGCGAGCAGAATCCGCAGGCTCTTGCCAAAAATCGAGCATGATTTTTCGTGACTGCTGTTTTTTGGGGTATTCGCTACCAGCGTCATTTTCGCCATAATCATGGTCATCCCACATGGCTATTATCGGGGTATTTGCACGTAATGTTTTAAAGCCCGGCTTTTGCCCTAAACGTTGATATTTATCGGCAAGTACCGACATATCTTCGGTATCTCCATAAATGTTATCGCCAAGGAACATAAATAAATCGGCTTGCTCTTTGTTGATGGCATCAAAAATGGGAATAGCTTTGTCTTGATGACCACATGAGCCAAACAAAATTTTACTCGGTGCGGCAATCGCACTCGCACAACTAACCAGCATTAATCCAGATAAGGCGCTTCTAAAAAAACTAAGCGTTAAACTCATTTTAAAATCTCCTTAATCGGCGCCGCCATTTTCGGATTAACTTGCTGACTGTTTACACCTAAAATGCTCAGCACAGTTGCCGCTACTTGCGCTTGTTTAAGCTCATTGCTTGGCTTTATTAAGCCCTTTGCTTTTATATCTGGGCCGATGGCTGCTAGCCAAATGTGTTCAGAGCCAACAATACCATTTGGAAAGTGCTTAATAGCTTGCTCTGAACGTGCCAGAGCACGCTTCGAACTATGATGCTGCCAATCATCAGCATGGCTGCCACGGCCATGATCAGTGGTAATGATCAATGTGGTATTGTCTTTATAGCCCGGTGTTTGTTGAATTGTTTGCCAAAGGTCACGAATAAACGCATCACTTTGTTTAGCCGATTTTAAGTAGGCATCATATTTACCGTTATGAGCAAAGTCATCGGTTTCACCCAAGCTAATAACAAGCAAACGCGGCTGTTTATTTAATAAATATTGTTTGGCAAATCGGTAGGTAAAGCTGTCGAGGCGAACATTGTGCCAAGGACTTGGGATCTCGCTTTGCATTTGGTTTAGCAGAGTCACTTCGGCTGACTTCACTGCATCAAAAGCTTCAAAGCCAGCATTAACATAAACCCCACTGCGCTCACGATTTACAATATAGGGAAACACATCCCAGCTACCAAAAAGTGCGGTTTTATCTTTAAACTCTGGCTGAGTATTTAAACTCTCTAAAATGGTTTTATTGGGGTTCGGCACTTTATCGTTACTATCGATATTTTCATCTACCATACCGGTTAAAATTTCACTGTAACCTGGGTATGAGAAATACCACGGGTTGCTTACCGACATCAATGAGCCTTGCGTTCTATCGCCAATCAAAACGCCTTGCTTTGCCAATGTTTCACTAAAAAATGGCATTAACGCTTGAGTTCGCTGTGCTTGGTCATCTCGCCAAAAAAGCGCCTTTAGTTCATCTGTATCTGCAACAAAATCAGTGTTATCGATTAGGTTTTTATCTGCACCAGAGAACACTTCTTGCCAGCGAAGGCCATCAAGAGTAACGAGCACAACATTGTCAGCAGCTTTACTGTTTGAGCTTAATAGTGATGCCGCTACCACCGCCGTGGCTAAAATTAATTTTTTCATATTTCACCTGCAAAAAAGCCCATCAACGATGGGCTATTTAAAACGTTAGCTTATTACTTAAAACTGCGCTGTAAGTGTTAAAGCTGCGGTACGTGGTGCACCAATAAAGTAGGTAGAGCCATTACCTGTGCCACCTGCGAGATATGATTTATCAAACAGGTTATTCACCACAAATGCAAGGTCGATTGATTTAAACACACCTGAATCAAGACTGGTGTTATAACCAATGTTTAAATCAACCAAGGTGTAACCATCAACCTCGTTACGCGAACGGGTTTGTTCATCAGTCCATGCACCTAAACGCTCACCTGTGTATTTAGCCGATAAACCAAAGCGGAAATCACCACTGTAGTAGTCTGCCGATACCACAAATAAATCTTGTGCTGAGTCAATCACTTCATCACCCGCTTTAAAGCTGGCTGATGCATCCTCAAGTAGCTCACCCTCGCTGTTGTAAGCACTTGGATCGTTCGATTGATACTCAGAGTTATTGTACGTATACGATGTGTAAAGGTTCCATTTGTCAGTCAGCATATAGCTTGCAGAAAGCTCCACACCCGTTGACTCTATACCACCAACGTTGATGTAAGAACCGTTCGTGCCAATCGTGTAGTCAATACCATCGGTATCACTGCCCGGAGCAATAAAGGTAATACGGTTATCAAATTCGATGCTGTAAGCGGTTGCCGTTAAACGTAAACGGTCATCACTGTAACGCACACCTAGGTCGATGTTTTCAGCTGTTTCAGGTTCAATTTCGGTCAATGTTGATGAATCGCGTTCAAGTACGCCGTCTTTAATTGCCGCAAAGTTTTCGCTGTAGCTGGTAAATAACTCTGTGCTTGCAGATAGCTGATACAACACACCGCCGCTGAATAGTACGTCTGAATCACTGTCGATTTTATCTGAATATTCATCTTCAAAATGGTTATAACGCTGCAGTTCAACAAGATACTGTTTAGCACCTAAATTAAGTGTGAAATCGCCTAAACTGATTGAGTCTTGCACGTACCATTTGAATGTATCTGTTTCAAACGTGTTCTTGTACTGTGTCCAATAAGGTGATTGGTCAAAATGATGATAGACACGGGCATCAATAACTTTATGCCAGTCACGTGATTCATCACGGTCTGTTTGTTCAAACCAAAAGCCGGCTTCAATATCATGATTGCCAAGCGTTACTTGGTACTCACCGGTCATACCTAAGCGGTCTTTTTTGTAGTGAGTATGACGATACGACATAACCGGAATGGCATCATCTGGGTAACAGGCTGGGTTTAAGCCGGGGCCAGATGACCATGGCCACTCTAAACTTGCCGTACAACCTGCAGCTGGTGCAAGTGGATTACCGTCGCTATCTGTAAAGCCATAGCTGCCTGCGTTTTCACCACCAATTGTTGTTGGGTTACCATCGCCATCAACCGGTGACGTTAAATAAGGCGGGATCCAATCACCACGACCCGAGTTTTTATGGTAGTAAGGCGACAAGCTTAAGTTTGAAGTGGCACCTAATGCGTAATCAAACTTTACATACGCAAGGGTATTTTCACGCAGTGTACCCCAGCCCTCAGCAAACATTTGATCAAAATGCGGCACGCCAGTCCAATTCCAAGTTAAACGATCCCAATCAGGGTTTTGTTCAAACTCACTAATGCTGATGCTGTTATAGTTAATTTCGTGAACATCATCATACGAAACACGACCCGTTACGGTTAAATCGCTAAAATCTGACACAAACTTAGCTTCGATGTGCTGGTTGTCTTTACCACCATTGCTGCCATCGCCAATCCAGCGGCTAGTGTCTGTTTGCGAATAGCTAATATAGGCTTGCGTGTTATCAAACACTGTGCCGGTTTCATGTTTAACAAAGTAACGGCTAGCATTGTGATCGCCCGTTGTATAAGCAAACGTGGTGCTTTGCTCAGTACTCGGTTGTACACTCACAAAATTAAATGTACCGCCTAGCGCTTCGAGTGATGCAGAGGCAATATCAGACGTACCTTGCCCTACTTCAACCGTTGCTAAGTTTTCGCTGTCAAGATAACGGTTTGCTTTTGCGCCGCCACCATAGTTAGAACCGCCATTAGGAATACCATCAATCGTCATACCTAATTGCTGTTGATTACCATCGATACTAAAGCCACGCATAGTAATGGTGGTTGACCAATCGTCACCACCAAATGCATCACCTTCGTTGATGCTAATACCCGGTAAGTTATCAATCACGGCTAACACACTTGATACTGAACTTTGTTGCTCAAGCATGGCAGGTTCAATGACGTTATTTGCATAACTGGTTGGCTTTGCAACAACGGTAATTTCTTCAATTTCGTTATTGGTGTTTGCATTTGCCGATGTTGCTAAAAGCGTTGCGATTACAAGGCTTAGTTTTGTTTTTTTAGTTACTGTGCTCATTGTTTTTCCAAGGTTACGTATATAAAAGCGGGCACAGTATGCAGAGCGTGTATTACATTTAGGGTCAAAATTTTTGACACAACAGTTAAACAATTAATGCATTTTCATGGCAGATTTAAGACTTAACTGTTTAATATATAAGAAAGTATTAGAAAAAACGCCCAGTTAAATTAACTGGGCGCTTGTTGGTTGGACAATATTATTAGATTTGCTTAAATCAACTCAGCCAGCATTTCTTCGCTATATGGTGTTAACGCTTCACCATTTTTAACTTTACTGATGTAATCTGGGTTCGCAATGAATGGGCGACCAATCGCAATTAAATCAAATTGGTTGTTATCGATAGCTTGATTTGCTGTTTCAAAGCTATAGCTACCTACCCCTACCAAGGTACCTTTATAAGCACCACGCATATATTCAGACGCCGACTTATTACCTAAACTTGCAAAGCGCATGCTGTCATCAAAGATACCAACATGTAGGTACGCAAGGTTACGTGTTTCAAGTGCTGGTAATAGATAATCAAATACTGCTTTATCACCGTCGCTTTCAGTCATATTAAAATACGCACCTGGCGATAAGCGTAATGCTGTTTTATCTGCACCAATGGCTGCCACTACAGCATCAACAACTTCAAGAGCAAAACGTGACATGTTTTCTGGTGTTTGACCGTATTGGTCTTCACGTTGATTGGCAGCAAAGTGTAAGAATTGATCAATCAAGTAACCATTCGCACCATGAATTTCAACGCCGTCAAAACCCGCTTCAATTGCATTTTCAGCCGCTTTTGCGTAGTCAGCAATTAAACCTTGGATGTCTTCGATGGTTGCAGCTTTTGGTGTCACGTAAGTTAACTCGCGCATTCTTGGTACCGAACCCTCTACACCAATTGCTGATGGTGCCAGTACATCACCACCAAAAAAGTGAGGATGAGCAACACGACCTACGTGCCAAAGCTGAGCAAACATTTTGCCGCCTTTCGCGTGCACAGCATCGGTCACTTTCTTCCAACCTTGAATTTGTTCACTGGTAAATAGACCCGGTGTATTTGGGTAACCTTGAGCATCTGGGCGAATAATCGTTGCTTCGCTAATAATTAAACCGGCATCGGCACGGCGCGCATAATAATCAACCATCGCTTGGGTTGGAACGAGGTTATCGTCGCTCATACAGCGTGTAAGTGGGGCCATTAGTACACGGTTTTGCAGCTCAATACTGTCGTTTAGTTTAAATGGAGAAAGTAAATCGGTTGTCATAGTTTTATCCTTATCTTGAACATACATTCAAGATAAGGGCGAAACATACACACTTCAAGGTTTATTTTGAATATTCGTTCAAGATTACGTAAACTTCGTTTATACCAATTCGCTTAATTAAGTGGTCTATTTTGAGGCAAGAAAACCTCGTTGATAACAAGGCAAAAATTTCGTTATTTAGTTGTTCTAAATCAGAAATTTTTAACGCGGGTAGCGACAGGTTTAATCCCTCAAAATGACTAAGTATTATTGCGGATTGGTATTATATACCGTGAGGAGCTTTAATGAGAACTGCTGAATTTGATACTGAATTTGTACTACGCCAAGCCATGCATGCCTTTATGCAATATGGCTATGCGAAGACCAGTATGCAAAAATTAAAAGAAGTGACTCATCTTCATCCGGGCTCTATTTACGCGGCTTATGGCAACAAAAAAGGCTTATTTTTAGCCGCTACTGAGCAGTATCAAAAAGACAGAAACCAACAATTTACTGCCCTTTTTAATGACCAACAATCAATTTTATCGACCCTCAAGCATTACTTAACTGTGATTGTTGATGAATGTATTGAAGGTGAAGTTGCCAAGGTATGTTTGCTTACAAAAAGTATTTCTGAGGTTGAAGGCAACGACCCACAAATTTGCAGTGTGCTGCGTGGTAACCTTAATGCCTACGAGAATGCACTCGCCGAACAAATTCAAAAAGCCCTTGATAACAACGAATTTAAAAGTAGCAAGCCAGCTCAACAGTTGGCGCGCTTTTTAGTAATGGGTATATACGGTATTCGTACCTATGCACTAACAAATCAAGATCCAAAATCTCTGCAACAACTTGCTGACGATCTATTCGCTGCATTAGTAAATTAATTTAGCTATTAACTTTACTTGTCATATTTATTTATCACCTTATGATTAAGGTGTAGCTGTGTATAACTAAAAGAGTGAGCCTGTCATGAATAATGCAACTGCTAAACGTGTTGAAACTGAGTTTGATGCTGTACTCGCCTTAGGCGCAAAGAAACGACTCGCTTATATGTTTGAAACGGTTCAAGAGTTTAAACAAGTGTGGATCCTCAATGATGAACATGGCTGTGTCATGCTCTCTAACGAAGACGACGACTGTGTTCCTGTATGGCCTAGCCGCGAGTTTGCACAAAGCTGGGCAACCGGTGAATGGCAAGATTGCGAGCCCAAAGCGATTCCAGTAAAAGATTGGTTAAGCCGCTGGACGCCCGGCCTTGAACAAGATGACTTACTGATTGCTGTATTCCCAACTGACGAGGATGATGGCACGATTTTATTCCCCGATGAGTTTGACTCGCAACTAAGAGTGCCGAAAAAACGATTTTAAATACAAGGGAGCCATGCGCTCCCTTTTTTATGCTATTTGTTGTAAGCGCAGTGCTGAAATATCTTTTATCGGTGGCTTACCAAAAAAGCGAGTGTACTCGCGGCTAAACTGGGATGGACTCTCGTAACCCACTTTTAAAGCAGCAGAGCCTACATCTATTCGCTCATTTAGCATTAATTGCCTTGCCGCCTGCAATCGTAAGTTTTTTACGTATTGCAATGGGCTCATTTTTACTACATCACGAAAATGCAGCCTGAATGTTGACGGGCTCATGTGTGCATCACGAGCCAAATCATCGATTGAAAATTGACTGGTAAAGTTTTCTTTTAACCAACATAAGGTTTTGGCGATTTTTTGATGGGCAGAGCCAGACATCACAATCTGTCTTAAATAAGGGCTATGCGGACTATTTAATAAACGCAATATGATTTCTTTTTTAATTAGTGGCGCAAGATTAGCTTTTAAATGTGGCTCATTGTCGAGTTGAATAAGCCTAAGTAAAGCATCAAGTAAGCCGTTATCAGTATCAACCACCGACATAGCTTGATGTTTAGGGAACTTATCTTGCCCTGCAAACTCCATTTCAGCAACAATATGGCTTATTTCATGAGCATCTAAGCGTAGATATAAGCCGTAAAATGGCTGCTCTTTACTAGCACGAGTAATATTTGAGGCAACAGGCACATCGACTGAGGTCACGAGTGATTGGCCGTCAGTGTAATCATAACTATGCTCACCTAGTACCACTCGCTTTGCGCCTTGCAAGCTAATGCCCAGTCCTAATTCATACACGCAGGCCATCGGCAATGAAACTTCGCTTCGTCTGAACACCAATAACTCTGGAATAGCTGTTTCAAAACTACCATCTGCAACCGCTATCGCTTTCACTGCTTCTAATAATGCCTGACGCATTTAGATTACCTCTAATAAATACTCCATTAAGTGTATCACCGTAATTTGAAGTTAGGACCATTTAAGGTAACAGTTCGTTGCTTTAGGCAAAAATTACATCATTTATGGCAAGCAGAAACCGCCATCATCGACCATAATGTATTTTCAATTTTTCGATTACATACTCTATGTAATCAGCCACTGCTACAAAACTTCAATATATTCAATACCTAAAATCAAAAGAGAAATTATGAACCCAAATAACACGGATCTATTTGTGTTTGTCGCGATCGCTGCTTTGGTAACCGTTCATGACAAGCCTTTGTTAAAACGAGCATGTCAGCACGCATTGAATGATGGCATATCAATGCAAGAGTTGTGTGATATTTTACCGCATATTAGTGTGTATTCTGGGATGCCAAAAGCATTGTTGGCGCTAGATATTTTAAACTCGCTTGATGATATTCAAGGTTCAAATTCGCTGCTTATCAAACGCACAGAACAGCAACTAAAAACCGCACTGACATTGGGTCAGCTGCCTTTTGACAAAGAGCAGCAAAACAACGCCGTGTTTGAGCTTGCCTCTTTAGGTGCATTATTTGCGTTAGACGATGCCAGCAGCTTAGTTAGTGAGCAACTTAAGCGCTGTGTAATACTTGGCTGTAGCCGTGAACAACTTGAATTATTAGTAATAGAACTTGCCAGAAAGGTCAGTAGCCACATAGCCATGCGCGCTAAATGTTATCTCGAAAAGCACTTTGCTAAGGTGGGTTAATTTTTTTTGGTTGCTTGCAAAAAATGAACACAGCTAATGCTGTGTCATTTTTTGACTCTTTGGAAAAATCGTCTCGTACGGTTAACTACAAAGTCTCAAAAACCGAAAGCTAGTAGAAACTTCAACTATCGACAAGAATATCAAATATGGCATGTAATAGTCGTTATAACGTTCCGAATAACCTATCTCCAGTATCAGGCCCGATATTCCCCTGTATTTTAGATACCTTTGCGCCAGTGTATTTATTATCTGACAACCTTACAGTAAATATTTTCAAGCCAGGTAATAACTCGACTGAGCTAGAGGGCATCACCGTTGTAAAGACCATACTTTTTTTCCTTTCAACTTCAGGCAATTGGTTAGTAACACTGAGAATACTTTTACCTGAGTTTATAACCGCATCAACGATCAGAACTTGTTTTCCTTTGATTGACGTTAAAATATCATCAGTAACAAGATCATTATTTAGGAAATGAATATCCACCAATTTGCCCATTTTCTCTAACATATCACTGATACCTAGAGCAAAGTTTAAGCCTGCTCTCATCATGACAAGAACAGAAAAGTGTTTTTGATTCAAATAATCAGTTTTTACTAAATTTTCTGCTGAAGCTTGTCCAAGATTAAAATGAGCCTCTCTTAATTTATAGCCAGTAGTTTTTGAGCGACTTTTACAATGCTCAATTAACGCTTTATTTTCTGGAGAAAATTTAGTTTCTAGTACAGTTACACTCATTCTAACTAACTCCAGAAATTTGTTTTACGGGGTAATGCCAGTCTTTCGCAAACAACTGGGCAATACTAGATTGATTATTTTGTTTCAAGTATTCCATTACAGCCTTATTTATTTTTCTGTGAGCTACTATAAGTCCAATATCAGAGCTTTCGAGCATTGGGACATCAATGATAGAGTCTCCAATCGAAGTGACTTTGATATTATGATTTCTTATTTCTTCAACAAAAAATTTCTTAAAAAGAGGTGTGACAAAATAAGGCGATTGAATATTAGATGTATTTCCATAGAGAATTTTTATCGAACCAAGCTCTTCGATTTTAGGTTGCCAAATTTCAGTTAATCCTGAAGTTAAAGCAATAACAAATGAATATCTCTGGTTTTCAACAACCCGCTCTATGTCAGCGCTAATTTTGATTTTTTCCTTTGCAAATAAAGACGCCTCCGCTCTCTGCTGCTTATTAAATTGAGTATACAATTTGTTAGCTTTAAAGAATTGATAACTTGAATAACGATCACCCACAAATATTTGTTTCAATATTTTTGCATCTATCTCTAGATAACTACAATAGTCATAAGTCGTATCATTAGTAGCAAAAGTATTATCGCAATCAATGGCTAAAACCTCAGATATATCTGTGATTTCAACTTCTGATAATAGCTTTCTTACTAGGTCTTTGGCTATGCTTTGATAGTCATAATTCTGTCTAAAGCATTTAACCCAAGATAACACGAACTCAACACAACTTTGAGTATCTTCATCCAATATAACCAACTCTTTGTTTAAGCTTGAACACATAGTTTGCATAGCGCTTATTTCAAAAGCCTTCCATGCTTCTATGTCTTGAGTTTGGATGTCTGTATTTTTTTTATCACCGACACTTTGTCTTGAGTTTTCAATAATTAACTCTGAATCCGTATCCAAATAAAAGAAGTGGTCATAACAATTTTTATCTGACTCAGTAAAAACAATCTCAAAACCACCTTGCTTAACATCACTAGGAAAAGCAAAGTGACCATCAACGAAAACTACTTCGTATTCAGCATCGAAATCGCTGATCAAATTAATAAACTCTTCACGCAAGTGATGCTTTTTATCATCGGACAGCTCTTTAAACTTACTTCCATATATCTCATCAGCAAGTTCATTTAATTTTGTCGAACCCGGAATATGAATTGCACTTACATCATTCTCATTAAGATAAGAAATGATATGACTGATTTGGTAATCTTTACCGGATCTCGACGTGCCATATATTGCTATTTTCATCAGCTTTTAATCCTACATACTTATCAAAGTAACACTCGCCATCTTTCAAAGGTTTCATTTTTCTCATCAATGCCTCTAACTCAGATAACTCCATATCAAATGGCCCATAATTGTAATCTTCATTACCATAAAATCTGCCACATGGATAAATCCCTCTTTTAGTGATAAAAATATTCGTTCGACCTACTCCACAAAGACTCCCATACATAGTGCAGTCATATTTTTTCTTCTTATTTTCATCCAGTTGCCTAACTTCAAACTGGCTTCCTTTAAAAAATTCAAGTAAGTCTTTATATTCTGGTTCAGTAACCACTAAACTTTGATCGTGAGAATCAAAAAGGCGAGAGAAAGTCACATCTTTAAAGTTTTCATCAGTTAAAAACTCAAAAAGTTTCACCTGATTTTTGAGCGTCTCTTGATGGACGGTGCAATTAATGGGCGGTTTCTCTTTAAATTTTTCTTCATATTTTTTTACTCCTTTATAGACCTCATCGAACTTTTCTCGACCAACATTATGCAGTTCTTCATAACCGTCTACCGAAAAGCAAAGCTTGATCAAGCTCTGATTTCTATAGAAAAAATCAAGAATGTCTTTATTCAAAATTGTGCCATTCGTTATCGTATAAAACTGTAAGTTCTCAATTCCCTGTTGTAGTACATATTGAATAAGGTCTTTTATCTTACGGTACTGTAAAAGTGGTTCTCCTGATCCAACGATGCCTATTTTAAAAGTATCAATGCCACTTATTTTTGCATAACGATGAATAGCATCAATAATACTTTTCAACTCACCAGTATTAAACTCTTGAGGTAAACCACTTAACTTTCCATTATCTTCGTTGTGGAAGTGGCAATATGCACACTTTAAATTGCACCTTTCACCTAATGAAATGCATGCTCTATCAATCATTTTCTATCCTTAAAAAGTAATGTAACTGTTTGATGATTTATCTTCTTTGGATTAAGGTAATCTGCGGCTTGTTTATTTTTCCTACAACGAATAGTTAAATCAGTTAAGGGAACTAGCTTACTGATAATTTTCTCGTAATTTTTAATACATGCTTTAAATAAGGCGGTATAGCCATTGCTATCTTGTTGATTAACGCAAGCACCATTATCTAAGAAAAAATCAACGCCTAAATTAAACCCGCTCCATGCTGAGATCATCAAAGGTGTATTGCCCGCATTTTTTGCGCCACTCCCTAGGTCAATATCAGCACCATGTTCAGCTAAGAGTTTTATCATGGATAGATTTTTTAACTGGGTAGCATGATGAACAGGAGAAAAATTGTATTTATACTTATCCTGCTTATCAACATCGATATTAGGTAATGATAAAATGTATTTCAGAATCTCCTGGTTTCGACTTCTTACTGCTGTAATCAATGGAGTAAAACCATCATCTGGATTATGAAAATTAACATCGACACCTTCTAAGTCGTAAGTTTTTATGTCTTCTAACTTGCAGCTTTTAATGAGAGAAACAAACTCTATCGTTTTTACTGGATCAAATTCGGTATCAATATTTGCAAACTGCTGGGCATAAGTCTGAGGGGTTATTGACGATAAGTTTTTCACTCCCTTACACAAAAATTGAAAATATATATCATCCGATAGTAAATATACTTCATTGTTGGGCTTAGCTCTTGCTCGCCTTATCGCCACATCTGCAATTTTTTCATCATTATTACCATCGTTCTTGTGGTTTTTAGAAATTGTTAGGCGATCTTTAATGTTATTAACCGAACTCATAACCAACCAGGCTTTCTGCTTTACTGCTGGTTTACCACGATCTTTCAAGTTATTTAGTTCTGAGATAACGATATCAGGCACGATTACTTCATCAAACGTTGTCAACAAATCCGATAAAAAATTTGGCCGTTTAATAAGAGCAGAAGTATCAACCACAACCAATTTCTGTGAATCTGTAGCGATTCCTAGTATTTCATCCGTGGACCTTTCGAACGTCTGTGCCAATTTTATTAATTGACTTGACGATGGTTCATTTTTACCATTTTCCCAATTTGATATTACGGGGCGTGCGACATTTATTTTATTGGCCAAATCCTTCTGGGACATTTTTCTTCCCTCTCTAAGTGATTTTATGTTCTTCCCTATTTGATCTGTAATCATTAGTTACAACTCCATTTAATTTTCAGTAGGTTGGCAGAAAGCCTGTATCGAATCATAGCCAACCAACAATAATCACTCAATGAAATAAACCGAGATGTATAAATCTATTACACAATGTATAAAATCATGACAATAATAAGCCACTGGTAATTCGTAATGGACAAATTAACTAGAGACTTTTGGGGCTAGTAGCTTGAAAAAGCTTTTGCTTGAATAAAAAAGCAAACCAATATGTTAAAGTAAGAATTCTATCCCTAGTATTTCCCCACTCGCCGAAACTTCATCAGTTAATCACCATCTACTGGAAAGTGAAACTAAACATTCGATTAAATATTTGTGTGACTCTTTAAATCTTGGATTCCCAAAACATCCAGTTATGTTCTGGATGGTGCATCTTAGTAGGTAAGATTGAAACGCGAAAAGCTCTACAAATTATTGTGAAAGCTTTCGTGTAGTGTTATCGCTTAAACTAAATTTTTAATAAAAAGTAAAAGGAAGTCTGCAATGAAAATTGGTTATGCCCGAGTTCACAGCAACGACCAAGATCTGCAAATCGTGGTGCAGTTTTTCAGTACAAGTTAGAAGGTGCTGCTAAAAAACAGTTATAAATCTGGGTGAGCTAAAACTAATAATGTTATTTCCTTGCAGAATGCCTTGGCCTTTTCTACTTAGAACATACACCTCATCCAATGATATGGTAAGCAATTGATTTTATAATTAACAAGTGATTTTAAAGCGTAAATGCTTTGAGCTAGGATGGCGGTGACGGAGAGATTCGAACTCTCGATACGTTGCCGTATACACACTTTCCAGGCGTGCTCCTTCAGCCACTCGGACACGTCACCTAAGGCGCTTAGAGTTTAGCGCGGCGTTATAGTATGAAAACAACCCTACAGACGCAAGGGCTTTTTAAAATAGTGTAGTTAAGTGATTAGTAATCAAACAAAAAAGGCAAGGTAAACACCTTGCCTTTTATATATAGACGGTTAGTTGTTAACGCTGAAGCGTTGCTGAGAACTCTAACATACGATTAAGCGACTTTAATGCGCCTTCGCGTAAGTCCATATCAACAAACACTTCTTTACCTTCTGGGTCTGTCAGTGCTTCTTCAATCGCTTTTAAGCCATTCATTGCCATCCACGGGCAATGCGCACAGCTTTTACATGTTGCGCCTTCACCTGCTGTTGGTGCTTCAAAGAATTCTTTCTCTGGGCATAACTGCTGCATTTTGTAGAAAATGCCACGGTCAGTCGCGACGATGAACTTTTTGTTGTCCATGGTTTGCGCTGCTTTGATAAGTTGGCTTGTTGAACCAACTGCATCTGCTAAGGCTACAATCTCCGCAGGTGACTCTGGGTGAACCAATACAGCCGCATCTGGGTGTAAGGCTTTCATATCCTTAAGTGCTTTGGTTTTAAACTCGTCATGAACGATACAGGCGCCATTCCACATGATCATGTCAGCACCTGTGTTCTTTTGAATATAAGAACCTAAGTGTTTGTCAGGACCCCAAATGATTTTTTCGCCTTGCTCATCTAAGTGCTCTACGATCTCTAGGGCACATGAAGAAGTCACTATCCAATCAGCACGCGCCTTAACTGCAGTTGATGTATTTGCATACACTACTACTTTGCGATCTGGATGCTGATCACAAAACGCAGAGAACTCTTCGATTGGGCAACCTACGTCTAATGAACAGGTTGCAGCAAGTGTTGGCATAACAACTGTTTTATTTGGCGTAAGGATTTTTGCTGTTTCGCCCATGAAGCGAACACCCGCAACCACAATTACATCTGCGTCGTGCTTAGCGCCAAAACGCGCCATTTCTAGCGAGTCAGCAACACAACCACCTGTTTCTTCAGCAAGCGCTTGAATTTCAGGATCAGTGTAATAATGGGCAACAAGAACGGCGTTCTTATCTTTCAATAATTGTTTGATACGTGCCTTGTACTCGGCTTGCTCGTCTTTAGATAACGGAGCTGGCTTTGGAGGGAAGATATAATCTTCAGGCATAATTTGTTCAGCTAGACTCATTTCTCGACCACTTAGTCCACAGTGCATTCATGGCGCGAATTATACGAGAATCTTAAGCTAAAGAACAGTATTGCTGTGCGCTGTTAAGATAAATAAAGGATAACTTAGATAGAAAAGGTAAGTAAGAGATGGTGGGTCATGATGGACTTGAACCATCGACCAATGGATTAAAAGTCCACTGCTCTACCAACTGAGCTAATGACCCGCTCTGAATATTTAGATGCGTAAATCCGCCGATGTGAGATACCATTTTTAGAAATGGTGGGTCATGATGGACTTGAACCATCGACCAATGGATTAAAAGTCCACTGCTCTACCAACTGAGCTAATGACCCGCTCTGGATATTTAGATACGTAAATCCGCCGATGTAAAATACCATTTTTAGAAATGGTGGGTCATGATGGACTTGAACCATCGACCAATGGATTAAAAGTCCACTGCTCTACCAACTGAGCTAATGACCCGCTCTGAATATTTAGATGCGTAAATCCGCCGATGTGAGATACCATTTTTAGAAATGGTGGGTCATGATGGACTTGAACCATCGACCAATGGATTAAAAGTCCACTGCTCTACCAACTGAGCTAATGACCCGCTCTGAATATTTAGATGCGTAAATCCGCCGATGTGAGATACCATTTTTAGAAATGGTGGGTCATGATGGACTTGAACCATCGACCAATGGATTAAAAGTCCACTGCTCTACCAACTGAGCTAATGACCCGCTCTGAATATTTAGATACGTAAATCCGCCGATGTAAGATACCATTTTTAGAAATGGTGGGTCATGATGGACTTGAACCATCGACCAATGGATTAAAAGTCCACTGCTCTACCAACTGAGCTAATGACCCGCTCTTTTTTCCGCAATTCGGCTGTTGTTACCAATCGCCTGCTGCGGGCGCTTATAATACTTATTTAAATGCTGAGTGCAACAGAAAATATCTCTTTTTTTAAGTTTTTATGTCTAGATGCCTAATTTTAGACCGCTTAAGTCAAAAAGCAGTCTAATCAGGTCAAATCTACATTTGCGACAGACGTTCTGTGGCTAATTTTGCAGCAGTCGTACTTGGGTACTGATTAATTAAATCATTAAAGGTTTTAAGTGCTTGCTCGCTTAAACCTTGATCAGCTAATAAGTTTCCTAACTTTAGCATCGCATCTGGGCGCTTGTTAGAATTAGGATACTCATTGACTACTTTTTTAAAGTGTTCAGTCGCACCCGCTTGATCATTTTGTATTGTTAACAACTGACCTAACCAATAATGTACATTAGATGCATATACTGAATTAGGATAAGTCGTTAAGAATGTTTGAAACTCAGGAATCGCTTGCTCATAACGTTTATCTTTCATGATTAACGCTACAGCGCGCTCATAAGCCTCGTTTTCTGATAAGTCTGAACTAATCGCTTGCGTAGCCCCTACATCGGTATAGCTGTTTGTAGGTTGAGCTGGCGTAGCAGGTTGGCTATATGCTTGGCTTACACGATTCTCGATTTCTTGGTACAACTCGCGTTGGCGCTGAAGTACTTTTTCAAGCTTATAGCTTTGCTCTTCCGTAATACCACGAACTTGGCTTACTTCGTCTTGTAATATATTAAGCTGCTGCTGAAGCTCAGCTTGTAATAAATTACGTGACTTCATCATGTTTTCTAACGCGACTAAACGCTTCTCAATGCTCGATTGTGAGCTTGCAGCTTCTGAAACAGGAGCGGGAGCAGCCCATAACTGGGTGCTCCCGCTTAAGATCATTGCTGCCAAAATAATTTTCGGCTTCATAATGACTCTTTATTAGTAAACTAATACTGCGCGACGGTTTTTCGCGAACGCTTCTTCAGTGCGAGACTTAACCATTGGCTTTTCTTCACCATAGCTCACTACTGACATTTGGCTAGCAGAAACACCTAAGCTTTGTAAATATTTTTCTACTGCTTGACCACGGTGCTCACCTAACGCGATGTTGTACTCAGGTGTACCGCGCTCATCTGCGTGACCTTCGATTAGTACTTTAACTGATGGGTTTTGTACTAAGAATTCAGCGTGTGCTTGTAAAAGCTCAGCATATTTGCTTTGAATTTTTGCATTATCAAAACCGAAGTAAATGATTTGCTCTTGACGTAACGCTTCGTATTTTTGACGAAGTGCTTCTTCAGCTTGCTGCTCTGGAGTAAGTGTTGCAACTTCAACTGTATCATTGTTGTTTGATTGCTCAACCATACCTTGGTTAGATTGGTTTGCAGCACCTTCATCAAGATCAGAAGAAGAGCTACATGCTGCTAATGTCATCACTGGCACAGCAATTAGCAGGCCTTTTAAAGTTTTATTAAGTTGCATTTAATTGATTCCTATATTGAGTAAACCAGTAAAATTACTGTAAATAAGGCGACCAAGCCGGTGCCTTAACTTGTCCGTCTAGTACAGGCAAACGTGCTTTAAAGCGACCATCCATAGAAACTAACGCTAATACCTGTTTATTATTATGAAGCGTGCTATAGATAATCATCGAACCGTTTGGCGCGATACTTGGCGATTCATCTAGGCGTGTTCTCGTTAACACTTGGAACGCACCAGTAGCTAGCTCTTTTTTAGCAAGATGGTATCGACCGTTTGTTCGATTCACCATCACTAATTCTTTTCCGTCAGGTGAAATAGAACCTGCTAAATTCATATCACCATCAAACGTCATTCTTTTAGCTCTGCCTGTTTTTAAATTTAACTTATAAATCTGGGCATTACCACCCCTTTCAGACGTAAACACAATATCTTCACCATTTGGGAACCAAGAAGGCTCTGTATCGATACTGCGGTGATTTGTTAGGCGTGTTTCTTTACGCGTAGCAAGGTCTAAAAGGTATACTTCGGTTGCACCATTGCGGTCTTTCGAAAGTACTAAAAGTAGCTTTTTACCATCTGGTGAAAACTGTGGTGCACCATTGATACCTTGATGGCTTGTGATTAACTCGCGCTTACCAGTGTAAAGATCTTGGATGTAAATTTGGCTTTGACGATTCTCAAAAGTTACATACGCAAGCTTAGTCCCATCTGGTGACCACGCTGGTGACATAAGAGGTTCTTTAGAGCGAAGTAGAACTTGTTCATTATAACCGTCGTAATCTGCAACAACGAGCTGATAAGGTTTTGGCTCATCATCACGCACGATAACGTAAGCAATTTTTGTTAAAAATGCGCCTTTTTCGCCAGTTAGCGCTTCGTAAACCACATCACTAATGCGATGTGCATAACGGCGAAAACCGGTTTCAGAAATCACACTTTCACGGGCGTCTAAAATATGATCTTGGCTTTGCATTAATTTGCCATTAGCCATCATTTTTGTTTGTCCGCCAGTGATTTGCCCACGAATAACATCAATAAGTTCATATTTTACAAGGTAGCGACCGCCTGGCTGTTGCTCTACTTGACCAACAAGCACAGCCTCAACGCCTTGGTTAACCCATGCGCCATAGTCAACATCAGCATCTTTGCCCGGTAACTGCGGCATGTTTGCTACATCGATTGGCTTAAACTTACCACTGCGCATTAAATCAGCTGCAATCACTTTATTTAATTCTTCAGGGATAGGACCAACACCTTGATATTTAAAAGGCACAACCGCAATTGGGCGAGCGCCATCGATACCATCGGTAATTACAATTTCTAAGGCAGCACTGGCAATGCCATGAAAGCCCAGTAATACAATAAAAAACGCAGTTTTTATCTGGTTAAACATATCATTCCTTTAAAATTTAGGTGCTATGGTTAAGTTTATATTTTTTAGTTGCTCAAATACGTCACGATCAGGTGATACTGGTAATGTATCTGCCATACGCACTGCACGCATTGCAGCTTCACACACTAAGGTATCACCACCAAGCGATTTTACTTGAGTCACAAGGCCATTAAAACCAAGACGTATATTAAGGCGACACTCTTTGCCTTTCATCTTCTCATCTTTTAAGAAGTTTTGCTGAATGCGTGCCATTATTAACGCTTTGTATTTTTCAACTTCGCCTAGAACTTGTTGTTGACGTACCTTGTTACGTGCAGCTTGCTCTGCTGCTAACTGTTCTTGCAGCATTTGTTCTTGTAAAGCTTGTTGACGCTTACGTTCAGCTTCTTCAGCTTTACGTTTACGCTCAGCTTCTGCTTCAGCTGCTTTACGCTTACGCTCTTCTTCCGCTTTCTTTAACGCTTCTTCTTCAGCTTTACGTTTATCAGCGGCTGCTTTTGCTGCAGCTTCAGCCTCTTGCTTTTGCTTTTCAGCTTGTTTGGCTTTTGCACGTTCTTTCTCTTGAATTTCACGTGCTTTTTTCGCTTGTGCTTCAGCTTCTGCTTTTTCTTTTTCCTTAGCACGGCGCTGTTGCTCTAGCTTTTTAAGACGACGGTCTTCAGCTTCTCTTTGCTTACGCGCTTCATTAGCTCGACGCTCTAGCTCTTGAATACGTTTCGCTTCGGCTTGTTTTTTTGCTTCTTCTTGCTTTTTAAGCTCTGCAATTTTCTGCTCAACCTGTTGTTGATCAACGGTAACAGCAGACACAGCTTTTTCTGGTGCAGGTAACGCTGGATTAAGGTTTACTTCCATGACTTTAGGAGCTGGCATATGAAAGTTTGCACTCGCTACTAAAAAACCAACGATAGCAAGGTGCAAAATAACCGATTTTATTATTGATGCACGCATACTACTCCTCGAATGATTCAGTCATTAAACCAACAGACGGAACACCCGCGTTTTTCAAAAAGTCCATTAATAGTAATACTTCTTGATAAGAAACACGGCCAGAGCCTTTAATCATAACCGGAGTATCTGGATTTTTCTGCAGCTGTAGCTTTATAACCGCCGCCACATCAAGGGCCTCCATCGGCGCTTCAGGGTCAGTACCAATACTGACATAATATTTACCTTCGGCATCAATTGAAGCAATGATCGGTGGTGTATCTTTGGTATCAACAAGATCAGACTCTTCCATTTTCGGTAAGTCGACTTTTACACCATGGGTGATAAGTGGTGCTGTTGCCATAAATATGATTAGCAGTACTAACATTACATCAATGTAAGGTACTACGTTTATCTCCCCTACAGGGCGACGTTTCTTACGCTGATACATTCGCTTTAGCCTCTATTTGTGTAGCTGCTTGGCGGTGTAAAATATTAGCAAACTCTTCCATGAAGTTAATGTAATTACCTTCAAGCTTTTCTACTTTGTTTGCAAAACGGTTGTACGCGATAACAGCTGGGATTGCCGCAAATAAGCCCATCGCTGTAGCGATGAGTGCTTCTGCAATACCCGGTGCAACCATTTGTAACGTAGCTTGCTTAACTTCGCCTAACGCGATAAACGCATTCATGATACCCCACACCGTACCAAATAGGCCGATATATGGGCTAATTGAACCTACTGTTGCTAAAAATGAAAGACTTGATTCTAGTTTTTCTACTTCGCGAGACAAAGCAACGCGCATAGAACGATGCGTTCCTTCCATCACAATACTTGCGCTTTGAATTGAATTTTTCTTATGGCGAGCAAATTCTTTAAAACCTGCGACGAAAAGTGCCTCAACACCAGAAGCGCCTCCAGGACGGGCTGACACTTCATTATATAGTTTACTTAAATCAACGCCTGACCAAAACTTTTGCTCAAAACGCTTTGCGCCATTAAGTGCATCAGAAATCGCTTTTTTACGTTGAAAAATAATTGCCCATGACATTACCGACATACCGACTAATGCCAACATTACTAGCTGGACAAGTACACTGGCTTCTAGAATAAGATCTAAAAAATTAAGCCCTGATCCCACGTTAAACTCCTAAAATAGATTTCTATATAATTTGTTATATTTTTTACATGCGCACTGTTTGACCATAAATGAGGCCAAAAGTTGTGCCTAGTGTATATAGTCAGTTATAAACTGACAACGCTCTTGCTGTGAATTAGCGGCAATTAACGGTAAAAAGCAAATTGCTTAGCTATTTTTTAGTCATATTAAGTTTCACTCGTCTTTTTGTGCATATTTTTACCTTAATAAAAAGTCATTGCAAAAATCCTAAAAAGCTAATAAAACCTCAAAAAATAGCGCTTTTATTCAAAAAACACGCATAAACACCCAAAAGCAGTTTTGCAAATCTACTACAGAATACTTAAACTAATCCTGAATGAAGTTCATAAAATTTTTAAAACCCACTTTATTCATGAGCTTAGATATAAAAACACCAAAAAGTGAACAAAAAGCACACAACTTAAATTTTCACTCACATTAGTTTTTTTTATCTGAAAATAAAATTTTTCTAGTTTGAAGAAAAATCCTTCATTGCGTATTATTTACCTATACCGAGCTAGCAACCTCATGAAAGAGTCTTTCATTAAGCTCAGTTTTTTGCATTATGATGTTTCGTATTGCTCCAGGTTAATTTGCACAGGATAAAACCTCGTTCAAATTGGCCATAGTTTCCAAGATTACTTCCTTCAACTTGTTGTTTGCCCGCATCCTTATGCGGGCTTTTTTTTGCCTGAGCAAACGTCAACGAGAATACCTACAGCTAACTTAACAGCATGTGAATTACAGATGTTAAAATGATACTAAGCGGTAAGCGGTAAGCGGTAAGCGGTAAGCGGTAAGCGGTAAGCGGTAAGCGGTAAGCGGTAAGCGGTAAGCGGTAAGCGGTAAGCGGTAAGCGGTAAGCGGTAAATCCTATCTTGCTAATAAATAAAACCAAGTTACCTAAATTAAAAAAGCAGCCCTTTTGAGCTGCTCGAAACTTATAAATAAAAAGCTTGTAACTAAGCTTTAGGTTTGATTATTTATCGGGTGTTAAACCAAAGTGAAGGTAGGCAATATCCGAGACAAGTCGTCCGCGTGGCGTGCGTTGAATAAAACCTTGCTGTATTAAAAAAGGCTCTATTACATCTTCTATGGTTTCTTTTTCTTCGCCTATGGCAGCAGCGAGGTTATCAAGACCAACTGGGCCACCCATAAATTTTTCGATAATAGCAAGCAAGTATTTACGGTCCATATAATCAAAGCCACTTTTATCAACATCAATCATATCGAGTGCTTGCTCAGCCACCGAAGCATTTACTTTACCGTCTGAGCGTACTTGGGTGTAATCACGCACACGGCGCAACAAACGATTTGCAATTCGAGGTGTACCACGCGAGCGCTTGGCTATTTCGGCCGCGCCTTCATCACACATGGTTAAATTTAAAAAGCTGGCAGAACGAGCAACAATTTTTGATAAGTCTTCAACAGAATAAAACTCTAAGCGCTGTACAATACCAAAGCGGTCTCTAAGTGGTGAGGTGAGTGAGCCAGCACGAGTTGTTGCACCAATTAAAGTAAATGGCGGCAAATCAAGCTTGATAGAGCGTGCTGCGGGGCCCTCACCTATCATTATATCCAGCTGATAATCTTCCATTGCGGGATATAAAATCTCTTCAACTTGCGGGCTCAAGCGATGTATTTCGTCAATAAACAGTACGTCGCCTTCTTCAAGGTTTGTTAAAAGTGCAGCAAGGTCCCCTGCCTTTTCGAGTACAGGGCCAGACGTCGTTTTAATATTTACGTTAAGCTCGTTAGCAACAATGTTAGCAAGAGTCGTTTTACCAAGACCCGGTGGACCGAATATTAATAAGTGATCGAGTGCTTCACCACGGTGCCGTGCGGCCTCAATAAAAATTTCCATTTGTTGCTTAACATGCGGCTGGCCTGTGTAATCGTTAAGAAGCTTTGGCCGTATAGCACGGTCAACACTGTCTTCGTTACTTTGCTCAGATGCATCAATTAAGCGATCTGCTTCAATCATGGTTTACTCACAACATTGATTTTAGAGCTTCTTTAATTAGAACCTCGGTCGTCATATCTGGTTTATTAACTGCTTTAACCGCTTTTTGTGCTTGCGGTAATTTGTAACCTAACGCTTCAAGTGCTGAAACAGCATCATCGGCAGCGTTATTTGCCACAAGTGTATTATTACTTGCAGGCTCAATAACCGCATTATCGCTAAATGGCGTAAATAAGTCATTACCCCAATTTTTAAGTCTGTCTTTCATTTCAAGCACTAAACGCTCAGCGGTTTTTTTACCAACTCCCGGTAGTTTAACCAAAGTGGTCGCATCTTCATTATTTACACACGTTACAAATTGCTGCGCCGACATTCCCGATAAAATGGCAAGGCCAAGTTTAGGGCCAACACCATTGGCTTTTAAAAGCTCTCTAAATAAAGCGCGTTCGGTTTTATTGTTAAAACCAAATAATAGCTGGGCATCTTCACGTACTACAAAGTGGGTATAAATAATCGCTTGCTCACCCACTGCCGGTAAATCATAAAAACAGGTCATTGGCATTTGTACTTCGTAGCCTACACCACTTACTTCAATAAGAATTTCTGGTGGCTGTTTTTCAACTAGTAAGCCATTTAATCGACCAATCATATTACTTCCTTAATCGTCCTCTTACGGTTTTGCTAGCGCTACCCGCAAGTTTTATTAAATTTTGTTCTGAGTGAGCATGACAAATAGCAATAGCCAAGGCATCAGCAGCGTCGGCTTGCGGAGTGCCCGGTAATTTTAATATATTTTTAACCATATGCTGTACTTGCGACTTATCGGCACCACCATTACCTACAACTGCTTGCTTAATTTGTCGTGCCGAATACTCATAAACTGGCAGCTCAGCCATTGAAGCACCAACAATTGCTGCACCTCGGGCTTGGCCTAGTTTAAGTGCCGAGTCTGGATTATGTGCCATAAACACTTTTTCGATAGCAAAGCTATCTGGAGAGAATTGTTCTACCAACTGGCTAATACCTTGGTAAATCATTTTTAAGCGCACCGGAAAATCGTGATCGGCTAATTTAATGCAACCACTTCCTAAATAGGTAAACTTTGCACCTTGATGGGCAATCACACCATACCCTGTTAATCGTGAACCAGGATCAATTCCTAAAATAATCGCCAACTAACTGACCCGTCTATTATCATTATTATCTGCAGTTAATAATGCCAGAGCACTGTATAAATTACCAGTAACCAATTGCAATTCATAAAAAATGCCCGCAATTGCGAGCATTTTTCACACAGCTTTCTCTTATGCCAACGAGCGCAATAAGCCTTGAGTATTTTTGCGCATTGTTCTGGCTATCATTAAATAACCCAAACATGCCACAAATAAGCCCCCTACCGCAGGGCCAATTAACCAAATATGCGGATGCAGTTTACCTGCTAATTCAAACATCTGCCTTTGTACTATTAATAATGCAACATCACTAACAATGGCTGCGACTAAGCCTGCTGTGACCCCTAATAGTAAAAACTCATATAAGGTGGCATTTTTAATTAAGCGCCCTTTCGCGCCTAAGGTTCGCAAAATAACTATCTCTTGCATACGCTCGCCTAAACTTGCTTGTACTTGTGAAATAAGCACTAGAGCACCACAGGCAACAACAATTGCCAACACAAACCCTATCGCTAACGATACTTGCTCTATGGTTGAGCGGATTTGCTTTATAAAGCTTTCAACATCAATCACATTAACCGTTGGGTACTGGCGCATTAGCTCATTAAACTCGCGCTTTTTATCTGCCTTCACATTTACCGATGAAATATAAGTAGCAGGGAAACTCGCCAATACATCAGGACTTAGAATAATAAAGAAGTTCGGCTTTAATGTTGTCCAATTAACCTTGCGCACACTGGTGATTTTGGCATCAAACGATTGTGCACCAATCAAAAAGGTTAATGTGTCGCCTAATTTAACATCGAGGCGTTCAAGCATAGACTCTTCAACTGAAGCTTCAGCGACAGAATCTTTTGTGAACCATGTGCCGTCAATAAGCTCATTTTGACTTGGTAAATCTTCACGCCAAGTTAGGTTTAGTTCACGACCAATACCGGAACGAGCTTCTTCATCTTTCTTTTCATTGTCTTCTTGTGAGACTTCACGAGCTACCAACTCGCCATTAACGGCGTTTACGCGGCCACGGACAACCGGGTAAAAGTCAGAGGTTGGCATATTTCGCTCTGCTAAAAAGCTCGTAATTGGCTCTAGTTCTTGCTCTGTTATATTCACTAAAAATGAATTGGGCGCATCAACCGGTAATTGCGATTGCCAGTCAGAGATCATGTCATTTTTAAGTACAATTAAAAACAGCAACAGTTTGATAGCCAAAGCAAAACTAATCAATTGCACAGCATTCACATTGGCGCGCTTTTGGATAGACGCAATCGCCAAAGACCAGCTATTACCAGGGCTTAAACCGAGCTTTCGACCGCCACCAAATATAACCTTTGATAAACCAAACAACACAGCAATTAAAAACGCTGTAGAGAGAAACAAAATAGCGCTTATTTTAATATTATTACTAAATAACCACATCAGTAAAAACACGGTAAGTGCCGACATAGCAAGGTGTATTTTACTGACCAATAAACGATCGCCTAAGTTACGACGCAGTACGCGCAGCGGCGGAATATCAAATAAATCGAGTAATGGTTTAATCGAGAACATAATTGCACAAATTAAACCTGTGCTAATTGCAATAATCCACGGTTTAGCCGATGCACTAGGAAGTACTGAGCCCATGCTTTGTGCTAGATAATCTGTTGCAATGGCTTGCAATCCATAACCAATCAGCAAGCCAACGATCACCGACATTGAACAAACAAGGCTCAAATGAAGTAGATATATTTTACGGATCATAGCGCGGCTACCGCCGAGTGTTTTCATCATTGCAACAGGGTCGTATTGGCGTTCACAATAGCGCTTTGCCGATACCGCAATAGCCACAGCTGCTAATATAATGCCAAGTAAGCCTGCTAATAATAAGTAGCTTTCGGCGCGGTTTAAGCTATTAGAAATAGGCGATTGGCGGTCTTTAACGCCATACCAACGCTGGTTTTCTTTCATTTGAGGTTTTAACCAGCTATAAAAATTTTCGATATCGCTTTCGTCCCCAGCATAGAGCTGGCGGTAAAACACTCGACTACCCGGCTGAATAACCTGAGTTTTTGCAATATCGTCTTCGTTAATTAAAATACGTTGGCTACTAGAAAACACATTAAACGGTGCATCTGGCTCTTCAGCTACAACATGACTGGCAACAAAAGTGGCGGCTCCTAACTCTACTTTATCGCCAACTTTAATATTAAGCGCATAGAACACCGACTCACTGAGCCAAACTTCACCGCGAGTTGGAATGTCTTCAGTTACCTGAGGCTCAGCAGTTAAGCTAGATTTTATCTTTAGCTCGCCTTTTAATGGATAAGTGTTTGATACCGCTTTAACCGAACCCAACTGCATTTCGTCACCAGCAAATAGCATGGTGTCGAAATAGGTTATTTTTGCGGTGCGAATGTTATCTTGGGCGGCTTTATCTAAAAACTCAGCAGGTAAAGCATGGTTACTTGCTAAGACACGATCTGCAGCAATAAAGGCACTGCTTTTTTGCTCAATACTTTGACCGATACGGTCAGTAACCATAGATAAAGTTAAAACAGTCAGTACAGCTAAAGCTATGGCTGCACTGATCACTGTTAACTCACCGCGCTTAAACTCACGTGAAAACAGTTTTAGTGCTAATTTAGCCCACATTCGCTTGCACTCCTTCGCTTTCTTTTACTGTTACTAATTGCCCTGCTTCAATATGTAATATTTGCTGGCATTTTTGCGCAAGCTGCTCATCATGAGTTACCAAAATAAGTGTCGTACCGTGTTCTTGATTAAGTTCAAATAATAACGACTCAATGAGCTTACCGTTTTTACTATCAAGGTTGGCTGAAGGTTCATCGGCAAATAAAATTTTAGGTGTACCAATAAATGCACGAGCAATCGCTACACGTTGCTGCTCACCGCCCGACAATTGCGACGGGTAATGGCCAACACGATGACTTAGCCCTACTTTTTCAAGTAGCTCAAGTGCTTGTTGTTTAGCATTTTTGCTTCCAGCAAGTTCTGCCGGTAGCATCACGTTTTCTAGAGCTGTTAAACTTTGCACGAGCATGAAAGATTGAAATACAAAACCTACTTTCTCAGCGCGAAGTGCAGCACGTGCTTCCTCATCTAATTCGTGTAATGCAGCACCATCTAAATGAATACTGCCATTGGTTGATTGGTCAAGGCCGGCTAATAAACTTAATAAAGTAGACTTACCCGAACCAGATGTGCCCACTACCGCAACCGAATCTCCTGACTTGACATTAAAGCTGATGTCACTGAGGATGGTGAGGTCGCCCTCAACTGTGGTGACCGTTTTAGAAAGTCCTTTAACTTGAATAATGTTTAATTGAGAAAGCGCTGACATATGATGCATCCAATCCTACGTTTTATATTCGTTTTACTGTTAGTAATCAAACCACTTACGGCAGCAGCTGACAACACAATTTTAATTTTAGGTGACAGTTTAAGCGCCGCTTATGGCCTTAAACAAGAGCAAGGCTGGGTTAAATTGTTACAAGATAAGTACGATGAAAAAGACCAATCAGTATACCTAGTAAACGCCAGTATTAGCGGTGAAACCACAGGCGGTGCATTAAGACGACTCGATGCATTACTAACCGAGTTCGAACCTACGCACGTGCTTATAGAGCTTGGCGGAAATGACGGTTTACGCGGTTTTCCAATCAAGCGCTTACAAGCTAACCTACGTGATTTAATAGCAAAAAGCCAACAAACTGGGGCGAAAACCGCCGTAATGGAGGTACAAATTCCGCCAAATTACGGCCCGCGTTATACCAAGCTTTTTACCGACAGCTTTAAAACTATTGCCAATGAAACAAACTCAGAATTAATGCCATTTTTTATGATCGATATTGCTGGCCGACCAGAGCTTATGCAAAACGATAACTTACACCCTAACGCCGATGCTCAACCATTAATACGCGACTTTATGTACAAAACGATCAACGATTGGCTAGATTAACCGCCAGCCTAATCACTTTATAATTAGAGCTGGACAATAAACAGCCAAACAAACCGCAGGTGTATTGATTTTTATAAAAAAAGCCGTACTATGGCTTGCAACGTCGGCATATAGCGCAGCTTGGTAGCGCACTGTCATGGGGTGTCAGGGGTCGCAGGTTCAAATCCTGCTATGCCGACCATCTTTTCTACACTCTATTCAATAAGTTACTTGAATTTACTTTCCTGTAAGTTTACTTTTAAAGTACGTTCTCTTCTACCTTGATGAAATTAAAGATCAAAGGTATTTTTCGAGTTAAAGAATTAACATTAAAGAGACATGTAACCTGTCATCGATAAGTGGAGCAATTAGCCTAAAAGGCTAATTTGAATGGAATCAATGAAACAAAATCTACATTGGCGTTATTATCTCTCGCTAGAATCAGATGTATATGCAATGTCACGTTACATTCACTTCTCCAGTGATAACTTTAAAACATATTCCATTGAGCTAGCGAAGCTCTATCTAGCTATTTGTGCAGAGGTAGAAGTCGTTCTCAAAGAAATATGTAGTATTTGCCCCTCTAAAAAATCTAAAGAAGCAAACATAGCGATTTATCGTGATTATGTAGTTGAAAATCAAAAAGGGCTGATAGCTGAAAAAGTACAGTCTTTCGAATTCGAATTGCAATTTATCCCATGGGAAGATTTTAACGTAGGCAAGTCTCCTTCATGGTGGATTGACTATAACTGCTTAAAACATGAACGCAGAGAGCATTTTAATAAAGCGAATTTAGGTAACGTGTTACAAGCACTAGCAGGTCTGTATATAGCAAATTTATACTTAGGAAAGGTTTTATCAAGCAGAGAACAGGATATTCATTTTATATTAGATATTGGAGAAGTTTACGCTACTTACCCTAAAGGTAAAAAGCTTTTCCAGCCAATTGGAATTCAATCTAGTGTTGAAAATCACCATTACACATTTTGAATGTGTAATGGAGAAATGTTGAGCTTAAAAGATTATGGCTTAGCTATGAAACGGCCTTGGAAACCACTTCACAAGAGATAGGGTAGGCCTGAGATTACTACTCATTATCTGTAGTGAATATCAACTTTATGCATCAGAAAACGCGCTCTCTGAACCTCTCGCTCATTTGTAAATGTTGTGGTTATCACGTCTAGCAATTTAAAGAAATCACTCTCAACGGAAAAAAAGTCTCCTTTGGGTAAATTAGCAACATCAATACCAAATTTTTTAGCGAGCTTTATTATTTTCTTTTTATGATTAAAAAAAGAAACTTCTGAGTTCGGCATCTTTTTAATCCCACCCTTATACCCATTTGAATAGCTAATTACATAGTCTCTCAGTTCTTTAACTCTTCTTTTGTACTCATCAAAGTTAGACATTTTACCTTCAGATGAATTTGGGTAAATCAACTGATATAAAATATTGAAATCAACGCTTGATTGAGAGAGGTAATCTAGTCGATCAATTTCAGATTTTATGAATGATACGAAAAACTCTAAATTGCGAAGGTGGTTGTTAAAAGCCCTATCCTTTGATTGCTCAATAAAAGCTACATAACCATAAGCTACGCCAAAAATAGCCGTAAGCCCCGCTAAAAATTTATTTATTACAATCACCAACTCGATAAAATATTGGTGCCTATCATATATGTATTTTAGGCAACGATCTTGAATGCAAAAATCAAGTGAAAACGTTCCTGCTCCATTCATTTGCACCAACAGCAGGACTAAGAAAATGAAGTTTATGAAAGCATAAATACATGCCAGCTTTGTTATTTTGCTCTTCACTAGCATTAATATTCCTTGATCTTAAATTCTGGCTCATAACGTAATAATTTATCAAGCTTATCTTGTGCAAACTTTTTATAGTCAGAGCCACCCTCTCCTTTTATAAAAAATAAAAGATGCTTTAAATAATGATATCTTTTATAAAAGTTGTATTGAGATTTTTTTCTGCTGTAGTCAATCACTATTTTATCAAATCGCTTTTCCGCAGAAATTTTGTCTGATTGCGATGGTTTGGGTCTTAAACCATCACTTCTAAGTATTTTTATAAGCTTTGCATGCTTGTCATTTTTAACACGACTAAGCTTATTAACTCTTCCTAAAATCCTTTGGTAATCGTTCCTGTATGATTTCGATTTTTGATCTTCTTGTTTTTCAGCTCTATGTTTCAGTTGATGAACAGCCGCCCTAATATTCTTTACTTCATCTTTAGAATATATAGGGTTTGGGAATGACACTACTAAGCCATGGACTTTAAGAGGCTCACTAGAAAGACGGTATACTCTAGTTTTATCAATGTTTTGTGGTAAGCCTTTTTCATTTAGCATTTCTTCTATCAGCTTAGATGTCCCGTTAAAGTCAAAATTGTGACTAGTAGAAGAAACAGTAATATCATCAACTAACCGCGTATAAGTTAGATTCAAACGCTTCAACTTTCTCACTAAGTATAATTCAACATCCCACAAAATAAGTGAAGCTATATAACTAGAGGTTAATGCTCCTTGCACAACTCTGTCACCATAACAGCATATATTGGTTATAATCTCAGAAACTTCATCAGAATACCGGAAGAGATTTTTAAACATATTCTTCACATGAAATTCTTGTATATTGTCAAAGAAATTAGAAATATCGACTTTCAAAATACTCTTTGCCCCACAGTGTTTATGAGCGCATTCAACATAATCCCGATTACCATTTTCAATGCTTTTAGGGATAGAACCATAAATGTAGGAGGGCCATCTTATACACTGTTTATTAATTCTATTATTAATGCGTCGCTGCAAAAACCTTACTTTTCGATGAGGGTTAAATATTTTCCTAATTGTTCCATCAGATTTCAAAATGGGGTTCTTAGGAGGCCTATATCTCTTATCTAGTGGCATGTTTAAGACATCATCGATATCAGATATGTCAATATTTAACACTTTTGCTAAATGAGCTTTCGAATTTATTGGACCGGCTTTAAACAGAGGAATATCTGGAGTGGTCATTTGACTAATAATTCCCTTTACAATTTTTGGAACAACCGACCCAGCACAAAAGTGCTAACAGGCTTCCGCCACACTATGAGACTCAAACCGCCTCTGAAAAAGAAAAACCAGTACAAGTCTCATAGCCTGGGTCGGTATCCTAAAGTGCCGAAGGCACGCAGCGGATTCGCCCCAGAGGGGGTTGCGAAGCAACTCTACTCTGGTCAGGGTGAATCACGCGACTGCGTCGGGGGTCCAGCACTAGGCCTAAAGGCCACCTTATATATCAAGGCAAAAGGGTTTTCTTTTTATCAATCAGAACAAGTTTGCGGACGAAACGTCCGTGAAGTTTTAACAATAACTCTAAATTCATCTTATGTAAATATTACTACAATTTATAATTAGAAACTCTAGGACTATTTAAACCATATTAAACCTAAGAATTCAGTGTCGTTTATTTTAGTAATTTCTCAAGGAATGTTATTTAGTACTGACTCCGGTAATTTTGCTCTGATTGACCCCATTTTTCTTCACACAAACTCCCTTTCAATTATTTATCACTCTGTACTTCAAACTCCTTAAAAATACTGTTCACATTCACTTTTGCGCCTAGCTTTGCAGCGATTAAAAACAGGCCTGCTAGTTTTCTGTGTACGAACAGAGCACCTACGGGTGGTGCGTGCCAATGCTCTGAGGCGGTGCTCATTTTAAGGCCGAGCTCTTTAATTCGTTTTGGTAAGTCGCTATTTGCAAAGTCATACTCACCTTGGTGACGCAGTGGCTCGCAGGCGAGTAGAAATATATCAACGACATTATCTATATATTCTTGCGCAAGCCCTTGTTGAAAATAGCCAATTTGCTGTGCTGCTGTTGCAACACCTGCTCTGTCGTTACTATTCGCGGCAGATAATAACTGTAAGTAGCCATCACTAATATGCTGAGGTAGTTCGCGGGTGGCGCCAAAGTCTAAAAGTACTAAGCGTTGATTGTCGATTTGATATTGATAATTAGCAAAGTTTGGATCTGTTTGAACTAATTTAAAGCTAAATAGCTCCTGTAAAAACAAGCTTAGTAACTGCTGAGCAGCTTTATTACGTATCGTTTGCTCTGCACTTGCAAGTGCTTCTAGCTCTTGTCCCTCAACAAAGTTCATGACTAAAACTTGAGAAGAACTAAGCGAATCTACTACATTAGGAATAAGATAATTGTCGTCACCTTTTAAACACTCGCTGTAGCGCTTTAAATAATTAGCTTCTAATTCGTAGTCAGCTTCGTTTATAAGTTGTTGTTTGGCTTCGTCTATTAGAGGTTGTAGCTCTACCTCTTTGGGTAATAAGCCACTGAGCTTGAGAAGGTAAGCTAAGTTATCAACATCACTGGCAATGCCTTTTGCAATACCTGGGTATTGCACTTTAACTGCTAACTTTTCGCCCGATTCTCGGTAAGCAATATGCACTTGCCCTATTGATGCCGCAGCAAATGGCCTAAGTTCAAAGTGTGATAATTGTTCTAGCCATGCATCGCCCCAGTGCTCTCGCATCACTTTAACTAGTTGCTTTTGCGGCATAGGTGTCGCTTCTGCACGCAGCCTTGCTAAAATTGCAGATAGCTCAGGAGTGAGTAATTCACCGCTATCCATAGATAACAGCTGGCCCAATTTCATTGCAGCCCCACGCAGATTTGCAAGCTGTTCGGCAAAGCGCTGAATATTTTTAGGCTGTAACAATAACTCTTGTCGTGATGTTTGCTTGCCAGCCGCCCATGCTTTTGTGCCTTCAAACAACATATTACCCGCCACTTTACCAGCTAAAGAGCCAAGCCGAACAGCTCGTGAAAACCGTGATGTTGGCACAGACTTTTGTTTATTACTCATAATGTTTCACACTATTAACTTAATGCTTTGAATACGTTGATTGCTCGGTTTTAGATCCACTTTAGCTTTTACAATCTTTTGCCCATTAACATAAAACTAAAAAAGCCGCATGGTTTCCCGATGCGGCTATTTATTTAGATTAACAACTTAATAAATCGTTTTATTGAGTGTTACTGCTTACCAGACATCAACTGTTCCATCAGTTGGCTAAAGTCAAAGCTCGCTGCTTTTTGCAGTGGTGGATATTCAGTCAATGACTTAATGTGTTCACCAAGTAGATGTTGCACAGGCTCATTTAGCCATTGCTTAGCTTGCACAATGTCTGAACGGTCTGTTAAGCCATCAAAGCTTTCAAACGGGTCCATACGTAAGTTATAGATGATCGGGAACTTTTGCTTCTCATACTGAGCATAATAGTTTTCGCTCGTTTCGAAATGAAGTTTCCACTGCTTATAACGCACAGCCTTGATGCTTGATTCGTAATAATAAAGGAAACTATCACGCGCACTTTCGTCTGTTTTACCTAACCAATAATCTAAGTTATTTACGCCATCAATCGGTTGCTTATGCTCTTTAAGGGCTTTTTTCGCGATATTAGGTTCACCCGCTGCTGCTGCAAGGGTTGTGTAAATATCCATGTGCGATTGAATACCCGTTAGTATCGTATTTGCAGGGACTTTACCTGGCCAACGAACAATCATAGGAACGCGTACGCCGCCTTCGTAAGTTGTCATCTTTTCACCACGGAAAGGTGTTGTACCGCCGTGTAATCGAGCGCTGTGCTCAGGACCATTATCTGTTGAGTAAATAACGATAGTGTTATCAAGTACACCCATATCATCTAGCGCAGCCATTAACTCACCCACTTGCTGGTCATGTTCAATTAGGCCACTGCCGTATAAATCATGCTCTGTGGTGTACTCTTCAGCTAAATAACGACTTTCGTCACTTAAACGCGTATACATGTGCATACGACTTGGGTTAAACCAAACAAAGAAAGGTTTATCAGCTTTTTTTGCACGCTTGATAAAATCTAGGCTCGCAGCCATAAACTCTTTATCTACGTTTTTCATACGTTCGCGAGAAAGCTGGCCGGTATCTTCAATTTTTTGTTTACCTACTTTACCAAAACGTGGATCAACCGTTTTATCATCTACATTAGTTGCGTAAGTATGTAAAACACCTCGCGTACCATACTTTTTGAAAAATTCAGGGTCTTTCGGTTAATCACGTTGCTCGAATTCTTCTTGCGTATTTAAGTGATATAAGTTTCCAAAAAATTCATCAAAACCATGAACGGTTGGTAAGTGCTCGTTGCGATCACCTAAGTGGTTTTTACCAAATTGACCTGTAGCGTAACCTTGCTCTTTAAGAACCTCAGCAAGGGTATAAGAGCCCGCTTTTAAACCAAGCTCTGCGCCTGGTCTGCCAACAGTTGTCATGCCACTACGGATTGGATACTGGCCGGTAATAAGTGCAGCGCGACCAGCAGTACATGATGGTTGTGCATAGTGATCGGTAAACATTGCACCTTCATGGGCAAGTTTATCAATATTTGGGGTTTTATAACCCATTGTACCTAGGCCATATGCACTGACGTTTTGCCAGCCTACATCATCGGGGAATATTATGAGGATATTGGGCTTATCTTTAGCAAAAGCGACAGAGCTTGCTAAATACAAAGCAGCAGATGCTACGGCGAGTAGTTTTTTCATAACAGCAGTCCTTCGTGTATTGTAATAAAATACTATGTGATTTAGTTTTAAAACTGATAGTACCTATTTTTAGTTTACTAAACATACTGCTTACCGCAATTAATTATTATCAAAAAATAAAAAAAACCGCATGGTTTCCCAATGCGGTTTCATAAAATGACTAAAAATTAAGCCTATTTAATTACTTCTAAGCCACCCATGTATGGACGTAATACTTTTGGCACGATGACCGAGCCGTCAGCTTGTTGGTAGTTTTCTAAGATTGCTACAAGGGTACGACCAACCGCTAAACCTGAACCGTTTAGTGTGTGAAGTAGCTCTGGTTTTTTCTCGCCTTGACGACGGAAACGCGCTTGCATACGACGTGCTTGGAAATCAACCATGTTTGAACATGATGAGATTTCACGATAGGTGTTTTGTGCAGGTAACCAAACTTCTAAATCGTAAGTTTTTGCTGCACCAAAGCCCATATCACCTGTACATAAAATCACTTTACGGTATGGCAGCTCTAATGCTTGTAAGATTTGCTCAGCGTGGCCTGTTAGCTCTTCTAGTGCTTGCATTGAATCTTCAGGTTTTACTAGTTGTACTAATTCAACTTTGTCGAACTGGTGCTGACGAATAAGACCACGGGTATCACGGCCATAGCTACCCGCTTCACTACGGAAACATGGTGTATGTGCTGTTAAACGAATTGGTAAGTCGCTTTCGTCGTAAATTTCGTCACGAGCACTGTTAGTAAGCGGCACTTCCGCTGTAGGAATTAAGCTGAAACCCGGTTGTTGCTGACCGTCGTCATCTACTAAACCTAATGTGTGGAATAAGTCACCAGCAAACTTAGGTAATTGACTTGTGCCGTATAAGCTTGCGCTATTTACTAGGTAAGGCACATACATTTCTGTATAGCCATTTTGTTCTGTGTGCGTATCAAGCATAAACTGCGTAAGAGCACGATGCATACGTGCAACTTGACCGCGCATAACGGTAAAACGTGCACCACTGATTTTAACGCCCATTTCAAAGTCTAGGCCGTTAACATCTTGACCAACATCAACGTGATCTTTTACTTCAAAGTCGTATGACTTAGGCGTACCCCATGTTGAAATCTCAACGTTTTGATCTTCGTCTTCACCAACAGGTACTGATTCATCAGGTAAGTTTGGAATAGCAAGTGCAATTTGCTTAAGCTCTTCTAACACTGCATCTTGCTCTGCTTTAACGCTGTCTAGTTGGTCGCCAAGATTACTAACTGAATCAAGCAGCTGTTGTGCTTTTTCGTGCTCGCCTTTCGCTTTTGCTTGGCCGATAGCTTTGGAACTTGCATTACGCTCGCTTTGAAGTTCTTGCGTTTTTACTTGTAATGTTTTGCGTTTTTCTTCAAGAGCAGTCACTGCTGCAATATCAAGCTCGAAACCACGCGTTGCTAAACGTGCAGCCGCTTGTTCAATATCTTGACGTAAATATTTAGAATCTAACATGTTCGATTTTTAACCTTTTTGCATTACCAGCTGAAGGCCCAGCCAAGCCATAAATATACACACCACCACGTTTAAGGTGATATTGAGGGCCATTTTAAAAAAGTGACCTTGTTGCAATAGCAACAACGAATCCATTGAGAATGTTGAAAAGGTGGTCAATGCACCTAAAAAGCCAATACCAATTAAGGTTTTAGCGGGGCTAACAGCGATTATTTCTTTTTCAATCAAGCCGTATAAAATGCCCATTAACAATGAACCAAGAATATTAACTGTCAACGTGCCAAAAGGGAATCCCCTACCCAGCAGTTTTAGCATGGTTTCGCTAAGAAAATAGCGTAAACACGCCCCTGAAGCGCCCCCCATTGCAATCATCATGTAAAGTTTCAAGCTATTCATAGCGTTTAATATCACTTTGCTCGTTGCGCTGGCTTAAATAGTCCAGCTTTTGTTTTATTTTTTGTTCAAGCCCACGGTCAGTTGGGAAGTAATACTGGCGATCATTAATTGCCTCAGGGAAATACTTTTCGCCAGCCGCGAATGCACCTTCTTCATTGTGAGCATACCGATATTCAGCGCCATAACCTAAATCTTTCATTAAACTTGTTGGTGCATTGCGTAAATGCTCTGGCACAGGATAACTCGGCTCATTTTTAGCATCTTGTAGCGCTTGGTTAAACGCCATATACACAGCGTTACTTTTCGGTGCACTTGCTAAGTAAATAGTGGCTTGTGCAATAGCGCGCTCACCTTCACTTGGGCCAACACGTTGAAAAATATCCCACGCATTGAGTGCAACTTCCATTGCTCGCGGGTCTGCATTGCCAATATCTTCTGTGGCAATCGCTAATAAACGCCTAGCCACATAAAGTGGGTCGCCGCCACCGGCTAAAATACGGCAGTACCAATATAGAGCGCCATCAGGTGAACTACCTCGTACTGACTTATGGAACGCTGAAATCAAGTCGTAAAACTCATCGCCACCTTTGTCATACTTGGCTAAGTGAGTTGGCAGTACTTGGCTTAAAACATGTTGATCAACAAGGTATTTGCCCTGTTGCTCCGAGGTTAAATCAACCGCTTGTTCTAACAAGTTAAGTACTTTTCGCGCATCGCCATCACTTGCTTGGCAAAGCGCCTGTTTGGCGTTATCGGCAATTTCAATGTGTTTTTGGCTAAGCTCTACGTCTTCACGCAAGGCGCGCTCAATCACGGTAAATAAATCGGTTTGCTCAAGTGCTTTTAGAACATACACACGGGCACGAGACAATATCGCGTTATTAAGTGCAAATGATGGGTTTTCGGTGGTTGCACCAACAAAAATAAAGGTGCCATCTTCGATATGTGGTAAGAATGCATCTTGCTGAGATTTATTAAAGCGGTGCACTTCGTCTACAAATAATAAAGTGCGTTGTCCTCGCCCAGCAAGGTTTGCTTTCGCTTCGCTTACTGCCTCACGAATATCCTTCACGCCTGCTGTAACAGCCGACATTTGAATAAGGCTGGCATCGGCATGGTTAGCAATAATTTGCGCTAAGGTAGTTTTACCAACGCCAGGCGGCCCCCACAAAATAAGGCTGTGGCATCGTCCTGCAAGAATCGCTTGGTAAAGAGGTTTGTCGGGGCTCAATAGGTGCTGCTGACCTATGTAGTCATTGAGTGTTTCTGGTCGCATGCGCGCCGCGAGTGGGCGCACATCAGGGCCAAAATTAAATCCGAGGTTACTCAAGCCTTAATCACCTTGGCTTTGGTCGTCAACTTCCACGCCCTCAGGAATGGTAAATTCAAATGTTTGAGCTGCAAGCGCTTCGTTTACTTTGGCATCTTTAAAGGTAAATAAAGATTGCTGACCTGAGGTGTCTAATACAGTTAGTGATGCAAGACCTTGCTCTTTAGCATTAAAGCTAATATCTAACTTTTCAACTTGGCTCTCAACGCCTTTGTTTGGCGTGACACTAAAGCCTGCCTCTGTTGCCACAACTTGGTATTTTGCCCACTGCTCAGGATCTTTTGAGGTCAACAATACAAACGGTGTTGAATCAATTAGGCTGTGGGTATTCATAATAGTTACTTGTTCAGCAAAGCTGTCGAAGTAATAAGTTTTGTCGCCATTTGATACAAACAAGGTGTCATCTGGGCTTTGTTGTTGCCAGCGGATCATCATAGGTTGCTGAAGGGCAATGTTCCCCTCACCTTGCATGATAGCTTCACCTTGAGAATCGGTCACTTGTTGCGAAAACTGTGCTTTAAAACTTTTAATCGCAGCCAGTTGTTGTTGCAACGCTTCGCTGTCGTCTGCAAAACTTTGACCGCTTAATAAACAACCCATAATTAGGGCTAGGTATTTAATTTTTTTCATTAATTTGCTCCACCATTTGGCACTAAGACTTCGCGAGCACCGTTATGACCCGGTGCGCTAACAATGCCTGATGTTTCCATTTGTTCAACTAAGCGTGCTGCGCGGTTATAACCTACGCGAAGCTTACGCTGTACACTCGATACCGACACTTTGCCGGTTTCAATTACAAATGATACTGCTTCATCGTAAAGCGGATCTGACTCTTCATCACCGTCTTCACTGGTTTCTCCAGGTAGTAAAATTTCTTCTGTGGCATCACCACTTAAAATTTCATCTATATAATTTGGTTTACCACGTTTTTTCCAATCATCTACAACCGCGTGAACTTCGTGGTCGTCGACAAACGCGCCATGTACACGCACTGGCACACTGGTACCCGGCGGTAGGTAAAGCATGTCACCCATACCAAGTAAGTTTTCGGCACCTTGCTGATCTAAAATGGTACGCGAGTCAATTTTACTTGAAACTTGGAACGCCATACGCGTTGGAATATTCGCTTTAATTAAACCTGTAATAACGTCAACCGATGGGCGCTGTGTTGCTAGCACTAAATGAATACCTGCAGCACGAGCTTTTTGTGCAATACGAGCAATCAGCTCTTCCACTTTTTTACCCACGATCATCATCATGTCGGCAAATTCGTCTATAACCACCACAATACTTGGCAATTTACCAAGCTCTTCAGGGCCATCGGCCATGCCATCTGTGTCTTTAAAAAGTGGGTCTAAAATAGGGTGACCCGCTTCTTTCGCATCAAGCACTTTTTGGTTGTAACCTTTTAAGTTACGCACCCCAAGCGCCGACATTAGCTTATAACGACGTTCCATTTCACCTACACACCAACGCAATGCATTGGCTGCTTCTTTCATGTCGGTAACAACTTCACACAATAAATGTGGGATGCCTTCGTACACCGAAAGTTCAAGCATTTTCGGGTCGATCATGATCATACGAACATCATCAGGGCCCGATTTGTACAGTAAGCTTAATATCATTACATTAACGCCCACTGACTTACCTGAACCTGTGGTACCTGCAACGAGTAAATGTGGCATTTTGCCAAGGTCAGCACACACCGGTTCGCCAGCAATGTCTTTACCTAACACCATAGTCAGTGGTGATGGGTTTGATTCAAATTTAGGTGCGTTAATAACTTCACTTAAACGCACTATTTCACGGTGTTTGTTAGGTAGCTCTAAACCAACATAAGTTTTACCTGGAATAACCTCTACAACACGAACACTCACAGCAGACAGTGAACGCGCTAAATCTTTAGCTAGGCCGGTGATTTTGGCTACTTTGATACCCGGCGCTAAATCAAGCTCAAAGCGAGTTACAACCGGACCTGGATAAACACCCACAACCGCAGCTTGAATATTAAAATCAAGTAGTTTGGTTTCAACTAAACGTGAGATACCATCGAGCTCTTCTTGTGATAATGGATTTTTCGCTTTATCTGGGCGATCGAGTAAATCTAGCGATGGTAATGGGTTAGCAGGCGGTTGCTCATCTAGTAAGGCTTCAAACTTTTCTTTTGCCGTTGGCGGTGGCTGGTACGCAGGTTTTGCCTTTGGCATTGGGCGCGCAGGCGATACAACCGTTGTTACAGGTTTTTCTGGCTCAACGACTGGGCTTTGATCAAGCGCATTAAGTGCCGATACAGTATCGAATGATTCGTCATCAAGCGCACTAAAGCCAATTTCTTGGTCAAGAATATCGTCAAGCTCATCAAAACCTTCAAATTCATCATCACTACTGCTTGGCTGTTTTTTCTGTGTTTGTGATGGCTTTGTTGCTGGCTCGTCTATGTCATTGAAACCTATAGCTGGGTTGCTATCTTGCTGTTCAAAGTTAGCGTCTGGCTCGGCTGACGTTGGTTTAACCGCTTCTCTTTCGCGATTTAACCATGCAGAAAACTGCGCGCGTAAGAAGTAGAATATTTTCATCACCCACTTACCAACAAAGTCAACAAACTGAACCCAAGAAACTCCTGTTAGTAGCGTTAGGCCGGCAAAAAAGAAACACAACAATAAAATAGAGGTGCCAGTGAAATTAAAAGTAGGCATCATGGCTGTGGCAATCACATCACCTACTACCCCGCCCGATGAAAAATTATATATGTCATCAAAATTGATGCTACTAATTGCCGTGGCTGAGGTAATGAATAACGCAAAGCCAATGACTCTTAGAGCAAGCGTGGTGTAGTCAAGCTGTAAAATACGATGAGGTTGTTTAAACAGTAAATAGCCAAACAGCTGAATGGCTACTGGCACAAGATAAGCTAGCCAGCCAAAACTAAGCAAAAGGATATCCGCAATCCATGCACCTGCGGTGCCGGTAATATTCTTAACATTAACAAATTCACCGGTTTGCGACCAAGAAGGATCGGCTGGATCAAAACTGATTAATGCACATAAAATAAATACTGCTGCAAAGGTACTAATAATTAGCCCCGTTTCTAACAGTCTTTGAACACCATTTAGGCGCATAGCTCCCTATTCCTTATTATTCTTTACTCATCGATTAGCAGTGAAATACCTTAGCAGGAAATGCCGTTTGATGCACTTTATCTTAACCTTGATGGACTGATAATGAACAAGTTTTTGTTACTCAATGTGTATTTTAACAGTTTAGGCAATATATGGGCGAATAATGACCCCTTGCTCACCTTTTACTTCTTCCATTACCACATAGGTTCGGCTTTCACTGACATTAGGTAGTTTTAGTAGAATATCCCCTAAAACATTTCGATATTCCGACATGTCGTTTACCCGCGTTTTTAATAGAAAGTCGAAATTACCTGATACTAAATGGCATTCAATAATTTCATCGTGCTTTTTAACTGCAGCGTTAAATTCTTCAAATACATCGGGTGATGTTTTAGTGATAGTCACTTCTACATAAACCGACAAACCTTGCCCGAGTTTTGCAGGATCTACCACGGCTTTATAACCGAGTATGTACCCTTCCCTTTCGAGCTTTTTTACCCGCTCTAAACAGGGTGTTGCACTTAGGCCTACACGCCTTGCCAGCTCTACGTTAGAGATCCGACCATCGAGCTGTAATTCCATTAAAATTTTACGGTCAATTCGGTCGAGTAATTGGTGCATAAGACAAACCAGAGTTTTAAACTGTTAAAATTAATTTTTTAGATTATATCACTAGAATCCAACTTAAAAAAGGTGAGACACACTGGCATGTCATGAATATAATAGTCAAAAATTTTATCCCGTTCTATTAAGGCGAAAAACTATGATTATTGGTGTACCTAAAGAAATTAAAAACCATGAATACCGTGTAGGTATGGTTCCTGCGAGTGTTCGTGAACTAGTAAACCATGGCCACCAAGTGTTTGTTGAAACTGATGCAGGTATGGGCATTGGCTTCACTAACGAAGATTATGTTGCAGCTGGTGCTGAAATTTTACCAACCGCTGCTGACGTTTTTGCTAAAGCTGAAATGATCGTTAAAGTAAAAGAGCCTCAAGCTGTTGAGCGTGCAATGTTACGCGAAGACCAAATTCTATTTACTTACCTTCACTTAGCACCGGATCTTCCACAAACTGAAGACCTAGTTAAAAGCGGCGCAATCTGTATCGCTTACGAAACTGTAACTGACGCTCGTGGCGGTTTACCTCTTCTTGCTCCTATGAGTGAAGTTGCTGGTCGTATGTCTATCCAAGCTGGTGCACAAGCGCTTGAAAAATCAAACCACGGCCGTGGTATGTTACTGGGCGGTGTACCTGGTGTTGAGCCAGCTAAAGTTGTTGTTATCGGTGGCGGCATGGTTGGTCGTAGCGCAGCGCAAATGGCAGTTGGCCTAGGTGCTGATGTTGTTGTTCTTGACCGTAACATCGACGTATTACGTGCATTAGACGCACAGTTCGGTAACAAAGTTAAAGCTATTTACTCTACTGCTGATGCGTTAGAAAAACACGTACTAGAAGCTGACCTTGTGATCGGTGGCGTACTAATCCCAGGTGCAGCAGCGCCTAAACTAGTTACAGCTGAGCACATCAAAGCAATGAAGCCTGGCTCTGCTATCGTTGACGTTGCAATCGACCAAGGTGGTTGTATCGCTACTTCTAAAGCAACAACTCACGCAGATCCTACTTACATCGTTGATGACGTTGTTCACTACTGTGTTGCTAACATGCCAGGTGCTGTACCACGTACTTCTACGTTTGCACTTAACAACGCAACATTACCGTATATCATCAACCTTGCTAACAAAGGTTATAAGAAGGCGCTTCTTGATGATGCACATTTCTTAAAAGGCTTAAACGTGATCAAAGGCCAAGTTACTTATAAAGAAGTAGCAGAAGCTTTCAACATGGAATATGTTGACCCACGTACAGCGGTTGAAAATGCTTAATTAGCATTGTGAAACAAAAAAAGCAGCGATATCGCTGCTTTTTTTATGCCTGTTTGCAAATAAATTAGTTTATCTGCAAACAATTATATTTCTGATTAACGACGCTTAGTTTGTTTAGCGCGTTGATTGTGCTTTTTAACCGCCTTACGGATTTGGTTAATTTTAGCACGCTTGTCTTTACGTTTTTCAGGAATAGCCGACAACTTAGTTTGTGTTTCGCGACCTAACTGTACAGTTTTACGTAAATAGTTAACGGTATCTAAATCAAGCTCAGCCCAACCACCTTGTGGTAAACGCTTATCAAGCTCTAACTTACCGTAACGAATACGAATAAGACGAGAAACTTCTACATCTTGCGATTGCCATAAACGACGTACTTCGCGGTTACGACCTTCAGTTAAAGTCACATTGAACCAACGGTTGATACCTTCACCACCCATAGGCTTGATGTTCAAGAATTTTGCAGGGCCATCTTCAAGCTCAACACCTTTTGTTAAAGTGCGTAGCGTTTCGTTAGTCACTTCACCAAACACACGAGCTGAGTACTCACGCTCTACTTCGTAGCTTGGGTGCATTAAACGGTTAGCAAGTTCACCATCGTTAGTAAAAAGCATTAAACCTGCAGTGTTGATATCTAATCGACCTACCGCAATCCAACGTTCGCCATCAACGCGTGGTAAACGGTCAAATACGGTACGACGACCTTCTGGGTCTTTACGTGTACATAACTCACCTTCGGGTTTGTTGTACATAAGCACACGACAAATACGCTCAGCTTTGTCTTCAATTTTCACAACGTGACCATCAACACGGATTACATCGCTTGCCTCTACACGGTCACCTAAACGGGCAACTTTACCGTTAACACTTACGCGGTTGGCATCAATGTATTTTTCCATTTCACGACGTGAACCCACACCAGCACGGGCTAATACTTTTTGTAACTTTTCAGTTTCTAAATTACTCATTCAGATAGTTCTCTCACAGAAGGATCGCTCAATAACTGGTTGATTTTACTTTCCTGAAGCTCAGGCAGTGGTGGTAACTCATCTAAACCAGCTAATGAAAAATAGTCTAAGAAAGCAGCAGTGGTGGCGTACAAGGCAGGACGCCCCGGCACTTCTTTGTGGCCAACAACTCTTATCCACTCTCTTTCTAATAATGTTTTAATTATCCCTGAGCCAACTGTAACCCCCCGTACTTGTTCAATCTCACCACGGGTTATGGGTTGTCTATAGGCAATCAAGGATAAAGTTTCTAGTAGTGCTCGTGAGTATTTAGGTGCGCGCTCTTGCCATAAGTTTGCAAGCCAAGGTGCTAAACTTGCACATGCTTGAAACCGATAACCGCTGCCAACGGCAACAAGCTTAATGCCTCGAGTTTGATAATGCGTTTGAATTTGATCAATTGCATTATTTATGCGTGGCATAGATACGCTTAAATCAGCTAATACTGTCTCTTTTAAATGACGCTTAGACACGGGCTTTCCGGCAACAAAAATCGCGGCTTCTATGATTTCGACTAATTGTTCATCACTGATACGTTTTGCGGCCATTGCTACTAAAGGTCATTTTTACTCACTAACGCTCTATTATGACAGAAGTCGACCAAGGTTGGAAAAATTATTATAAAAAAGCCAGCGTAAAACACTGGCTTTTGGGGTATTTAATAGCTGCTTTATAAAATTAGCTCTTGTTAAGCATCTCTAACGCGTCGTCTTCGGCAACTTCACTGCCATATTTATTAATGTAACTAATAAACTCATTGCGGCTTACACGTTTATCTTTGTTACTATCCATATAGCCAAAGTGATTTGCAATGTCGTCGTCATCCGCTTCTTCAATAGAAATATAGCCATTTTTATCGTTATCTAACGATTTAAAGTCATTTTCGATTGGGTCAAATTTAGCGATTTCAGCTTTAAATGCTGATTCAGATACCTCACTATCAGTTGCCACCTTGCCTGTATTTAACTGCATGTAAGCATTAAATTCAGTACGGCTGATTTGCTCATCCATATTGGTATCGATATTTGAAAAGTGCTCCCAAATAGCATCGTCGTCAGCTTCTACTTTAGAGATATAACCGTCGTTGTCATTATCTAGGCTGCCAAAATCGCTGTCGATTTTTGCTAAAGAGTTACTCGCAGAACAGGCTGATAGGCTTAATGCTGCTAAAATTGTTGATGCTAAAGTTAACTTTTTCATAAGACATTTCCTTGTAGTCGATTAGATTCACTTCGACTGTTACAAGTTGAATGCCAAAATGCCTTATTAGCTAAAATCAAGCACTTACAACCTAGTTAAGTTAAGGTTAAGCCTATGATTTAGCAAGCTTTTCATTAATTACTGTAATTTTTTCATAAAAAAAGCGCTCTAAAAAGCGCTTTTTCAATCTAACTGTAATGTTGCTATTAGATAGCTGCGTTTTGGTAACGCTTGACGAAATCTGTTACTGCTTCGCCATTACATTTTAAAGTATTTAAGTTACCAATTTTTTCACGCACAGGTGTTAAACCTTTTTTAAGTGCAGTGATACAAAGTTGAGTCTCTTTTTGCTCATTTTTAGCAAACACTTCAACAGCTGCCTTTGTTGCAGCTTCTTGTGATTGTGCTTTTTTAGCAATTTCACGGATGTCAGTACCGTTACATAAAATGCTCTTTGAAAAACGTGACATTGAAATGCCATGCTTTGCAGCTTCTTTACGTGCAGCGGTAAACCCTTCGTTCGCACTTAAGCTACATAACTTTGATTCAATACGGTTATCAGCTGAAAAGTAGTGCGGGTTGCTTGCTAATGAGCCAAATGAGATACATGCAAGAGAAAGCATCACTAATTGTTTTTTCATGGTTTACCTTTAAATAGTACATAATATGAACGGGTGATTTGCGCGCATTATATAACCAAAAATAAGTAGATCAACTGAATTATTTATTTAATTTAATTATTAATACTGAGTTAACAATGTTTTTAAAATAAGCAGCAATTGATCAACATTTATTCAATTTGATTTTCGTAATTTGCTCATGAATAAGCCCTATTTTGATGGTAGAATTGCGCTAAACGAATAAACAAAAATTCAGATAGGTAATCCATGAAGGTAATCTCATTTAACATTAACGGCCTGCGCGCCCGTTTACACCAGTTGCAAGCGGTGATTGATAAACATCAACCAGACATCATTGGCTTACAAGAAATCAAAGTGCATGATGAAGCCTTCCCGCTTGAGGATGTACAAAAAATGGGTTATCACGTTTATTTCCATGGTCAAAAAGCGCATTACGGCGTGGCAATGCTATGTAAGCAAGAACCTAAATCGGTTGTAAAAGGTTTTGCAACCGATACAGATGAATCACAACGTCGTATGATCAGCGTAACAGTGACTCAAGAAAATGGTCGCGATCTTACTGTAATGAATGGCTATTTCCCACAAGGCGATAATATTGCCCATGAAACCAAGTTCCCATATAAGCGTCAATTCTATAAAGATCTAATGACCCACTTAGAAGATAATCACACACCAGAGCAAGATGTTATTGTGATGGGCGACATTAATATTTCACCAACCGATCTCGACATTGGTATTGGAGAGCCTAACCGTAAGCGCTGGTTAAAAACGGGTAAATGTTCTTTTCAACCAGAAGAGCGTGAATGGCTAAGCACGTTATTAAACTGGGGCTTTAAAGATACCTTCCGTGAACTATACCCAGAAAAAACCGAACAATATTCGTGGTTTGATTACCGCTCAAAAGGTTTTGATGACAATCGCGGTTTACGTATTGATGTGATCTTAGCAACCCCAGCGCTTGCTGAGCGTTGTGTTGAGTCAGGTATCGATTACGAATTACGTGGTATCGAAAAACCATCTGATCATGCGCCAATTTGGTCAACATTTAACGCATGATAGAGACGATGCAATGGCAGCTCCCTTTGTGGAGCTGTGTGGCTTTAGTACTTTGGCTAAGCTTTGATAAGCAAAGCGCATCCCAATTATTGGCAACACCAATAAGACAAGTGGGTGTGCTCGCGTGTGCTTTAGTACTTGCAATATTATGGCGCATTAAAGCGGGAATATTGCCGGGCCTCGAATTGCATATCTTAGGGGTCACCGCAGTGACCCTGATTTTAGGTTGGCGACTGGCTATTTTTGCAAGCAGCCTTGCAAGTCTACTGCTGGTGTTAGTCGCTCAGTTACCACTGCCCTTATTACCGGTGCATTTACTGTTTACGGCATTTATACCTATCACGCTGAGTTACTTGTGTTTTGTACTTTGCTATAGCTATTTACCAAGACACTTTTTTATTTATATCTTTTTATGCGCATTTTTAACCGCGGCTGTTATCGCTTGTATCAAAATACTTACCAGTGGTGTGTTTTATTACTTATTGGGTGATTACAGTTTTATTGAGATTTCAGAAAACTATCTCATTCTATGTGCCATAATTTGGTTTCCTGAAGCAATGCTCAATGGCATGGCTATTACCTTGTTGATCACCTATCGCCCGCACTGGGTTAAAACCTTTTATGATAAGGACTATTTAGACTCATGAGTCTTCACTATCACTGCCCGCTTTGCAAACTTGAACTTACGCTAACCGATAAAACTTACCGCTGTGACAACAACCATAGTTTTGATATCGCCAAAGAGGGTTATGTCAATTTACTACCCGTGCAAAATAAAAAGTCGAAACAACCGGGTGATAACCTTGAAATGGTGCAAGCACGCCGAGCTTTTTTAAGTGCGGGGCACTACCTTTTTTTACAGCAAGCTTTAGCTGAGTTAGTGGCATCACTTAAACCAAATACAGTAATTGATTTAGGATGTGGCGAAGGCTTTTATACCCAAGCAATAGCAGCGCAATCGAGTGCCGAAGTATATGGTGTTGATATTTCGAAGCCGGCGGTAAAATACGCGGCTAAGCGTTATGAAAATGCAAATTTTAGTGTTGCCTCGATTAGCCAAGCCCCTTTTGCTGACGCATCTGCCGATGTGCTTGTCAGTGTGTTTGCCCCCTTATTTGCACAAGAACTTGCTCGACTTGCCAAATCGCAAGGCAGTCTAATTGTCGCAAGCCCAGGACCTTGGCATCTTAAAGAATTAAAAGCGTTTATTTATACGGATGTAAAACCACATACAGAGATAGAGCCACCAGCAGGGTTTAGTAAAGAGTCAATAAACTTACTAGAGCAACAGGTGCTATTGCCTGTTGATGAGATTAAACATTTAATTATGATGACACCGTTTGCTTGGAAGTTTCGCCCAGAGCATTGGCAGCAGATAGAGCAACAAGGCCCACAAAAAGTAACGTTATCATTTTATGTGAGCCAGTTTATTCGTGATTAAAAGTGTTCTTTTGTGAACGCTTTATCCATCTTTTCGAACATATCTTTTAAAAGTTGAGCTAAATCTGTGTAGCATGGTTTTTCAGTTGTGAGTTGTGACTGATAGCCATGCGCCTTCATTTTACTATGCAGCTCGGTATACCAACTTAACATGGCTGGTTCTAAGCGGGTTTGAGCGCGACGACCTAACCACAGTAAGCCTTGAAAAGGTAACGACAGAAAAAATAAAGCGATAGTGATAGCTTGAGGGAAGTAATCACTACCTAAATAGTTTACTTGCATGAACACTGTGAACATAGCCAGAATAGGCATGACTGTGATCGCCAAGTCAGTGGCTTTGATCACTCTGAATTCAGCAAACATTGGAGCTAGCTCTTGTCGCATTGGCCACTTTTTCGCGTACTGACGACCTGTTTGCACTTGTGACATGACACCTTTTTGCATCATCACTCCTCGGGTTTTCATACTGTTTCACAACTGAGTGTAACACACTCCCGGATACAATCCCTGCAAAACCTGTCCTCGTTTTTATAACAATTTATGTCATTGACACTAACGTTAATAGTCTAAATGAGATAAAATGTTATCGGCTTAAGTCAACGAGACTTTAGTATAATTACAGCCCACCTTTGTTAAGTGTAGCAACAAAATACTTATTTACTATACTGGCAAAGAATTCTAATTATCAAGCCTTAATATACACTGACTGATATCGTACTTTTAGGACCTAGCTATGCCAACGCCCCTTTACCCACCACACCATGTTTTAGTACTGAACTGTGGTAGTTCAAGTTTAAAATTTGCCATTTTAAATGCCACCACTTCTGACGAAGTTATTTCAGGTTTAGCTGAGCGCCTTGGCTCAGACACGCCTTCAATCAAATATAAATATAATGGTGAAAAGAAGCTGATTGAACTTGCTAAAGGTCAAGCCCACGATGCGGCGATTGCTGAATTAGTTAAGTTAGTCAATAACTTAGGTCTTGCAGATAATTTAATCGCTGTAGGTCATCGTGTGGTGCACGGTGGCGAGCATTTCACCGAATCTGTACTTATCGACGATGATGTACTTGCAGCTATTGAAAAAACAGCGGCACTTGCACCACTTCATAACCCAGCAAACTTATTGGGTATTCGCACTGCAAAGCAAGCGTTCTCAGCGCTGCCACAAATTGCCGTGTTTGATACTGCGTTTCACCAAACCATGCCTAATATTGCTTACTTATACGCTTTGCCTTACTCACTATATAAAGAGCATGGCGTAAGACGCTATGGTTTTCATGGTACCAGTCATTATTACGTTGCTGGTGAAGCAGCAAAATTATTAGGCAAAGAGCGCGAGCAAACTAATGTGATCAGTGCACATTTAGGTAATGGTTGTTCAGTGTGTGCGATTAAAGATGGTAAGAGTGTAGATACCAGTATGGGTCTTACGCCGCTTGAAGGCTTAGTGATGGGTACTCGCAGTGGTAGCATCGATCCGGGTTTATTCACCTTCTTAACCCAGCAACTTAATTACACGGCTCAAGAAATTGATGATTTACTCAATAAGCAAAGTGGCTTGCTAGGTATTAGTGAATTATCAAATGACTGCCGCACTATCGAAGAAGCCGCCGTTGAAGGCCACCCGCAAGCAAACCTTGCACTCGATATCTTCTGTTACCGCTTAGCTAAACAAATAGCTGCTTTTTTAGTTCCTCTACAACGTTTAGATGCACTTATTTTTACCGGCGGTATCGGTGAAAACTCAGATATTATTCGTGACAAAGTCATCACTCAATTAGGCTTTTTAGGCCTTGAGTGTGATGAAGATGCAAACTTAGCGGCACGTTTTGGTAAAGAAGGTCTAATTTCAAAAGGCCAAGCGCATGCGAAAGCGTTTGTGATCCCAACCAACGAAGAATGGGTTATTGCAAACGATGCAGCCCGTATTGCACAGGAGGCTTAAGTAAATGGCACATAGAATTATGTTGATCCCTATTTCAACGGGGGTTGGTTTAACGTCTGTTTCTGTTGGTTTAGTCCGCGCGCTTGAGCAAAAAGCGCTAAAGGTAAACTTTTTTAAGCCAATCGCTCAGCCTCGTTCTGGCGATACAGGCCCAGAAAAGTCAACGCAAATTGTCACCCATGGTTCGCCAATTAATCCACCTACACCATTTGAGCTTAGCTATGCAGAGCAAATGATTGGTGATGGTAAAGGCGACGACTTACTAGAAGAAATCGTAGAGCGCTTTGAAAGCACCATTAAAGAAGACGAAATTGCTATTATCGAAGGTATGGTGCCAACACGTCGTCAGCCGTATGCTGGCCGTGTAAACCGCGAAATCGCACAAACACTGGGTGCTGATATTGTTTTTGTATTAACACCAAGCAACGATAGCAATGACCAAATTGAAGACCGTTTAGAAATCGCCTCTGGCAACTATGGCGGTGTTAACCACCCTCGCGTGCTAGGTTGTATTTTCAACAAAGTAAATGCTCCTTTAGATGACGAAGGTCGCGCACGTGCAGACCTTGTTGAGGCCCATGAGCCTGAACAACTTGAAAACGAATTAAACCGTTTAGCATCACTGCCGATTTTCAGAAAGCACCCATTTAAGTTATTAGGTTCAATTCCGTGGGATTTCGACCTAGTAGCGCCGCGTGTGCGCGATTTATGTGAATACTTAAAAGCCGAAGTCATTAACGAAGGCGACATGGCTCACCGTCGTTTACGTCGTGTCACTTTCTGTGCGCGAACGGTTTCAAACATTTTAAGCCACTTTACCCCGGGTGCATTACTGGTAACACCAGGCGATCGCTCTGATGTATTAGTTGCGGCTTGTTTATCAGCCATGAATGGCACCAAGCTTGGGGCGATTTTATTAACCGGTGGCTTTAAGCCTGAAGATCGCATTATGAAATTGTGCGAGCAAGCCATGGACACAGGCCTGCCAATTCTTGCAACAGAGGAAGATACTTGGCGCACGTCACTCTTGCTGCACAACTTCAATATGGAAGTACCATGTGATGATGACCAACGTATCGATAAGGTGAAAGATCATAACGCCAGCCATATCGACTCTGATTGGTTAGACAGCCTTGCGAAAAGTGTTGGCCGTACTCGTAAAATGTCACCGCCTGCGTTTCGTTTCTTACTGACAGACAAAGCTCGTCAAGCGAATAAAACCGTAGTTTTACCTGAAGGTAATGAGCCGCGTACGATTAAAGCTGCGGCAATTTGTGGCCAACGTGGTATTGCTAAAACAATCCTGCTTGGTGACAAAGAAGAGATTTTACGTATTGCAGAGCAACAAGGTGTAGAGCTCAACGATAACGTTACAATTATTGAACCGAGTGATGTAATTAACGATTACGTTGCGCCGATGGTCGAAATTCGTAAAAACAAAGGCTTAACTGAAGTTATTGCCCAAGAGCAACTACTCGACAATGTGGTACTTGGTACCATGATGCTTGAGCAAGGTAAAGTTGATGGCTTAGTTTCGGGCGCTGTTAACACCACTGCAAACACCATTCGCCCACCGTTACAGTTAATTAAAACTGCACCGGGCTCGTCGTTAGTCTCATCGGTATTCTTTATGCTGTTACCTGATCAAGTACTGGTTTATGGTGACTGTGCAATTAACCCAGACCCAACCGCAGAGCAGTTAGCCGATATTGCAATTCAATCAGCAGACTCAGCCGCCGCGTTTGGTATTGAGCCTCGTGTTGCAATGATCAGCTACAGTACGGGTACTTCGGGTTCAGGTGCTGACGTAGAAAAAGTGCGTGAAGCCACTAAGCTTGCCCAGCAAAAGCGCCCTGATTTAGTGATTGATGGCCCACTTCAGTACGACGCTGCAATTATGGAAAACGTTGCGATTAAGAAAGCTCCTGGCAGCCCTGTAGCAGGTAAAGCGACGGTGTTCGTATTCCCAGATTTAAATACCGGTAATACAACCTATAAAGCCGTGCAACGTAGTGCTGACTTAATTAGTATTGGCCCAATGCTGCAAGGTATGCGTAAGCCAGTAAATGACTTGAGCCGTGGTGCATTAGTAGACGATATTGTTTACACCATTGCCCTTACGGCGATTCAAGCTAAGCAAGTTGAAAGCTTAGAAAATTAACCCTTCAAAAATTAGGCTAATTTATAAATTCTTTATAAATTAGCCTATTACCTTCTTTATACTGAGCTATTCCCATATTTATCCACAGAATCTGTGGACAATATTTAAAGGCTAAACTGAGCAAATCCCCAGCAATCAAAATTATTGCGCTTTATCTTAACTTTGTTTACCTATACTATAAATTCAAAGGCTTCAAAGATAGGATCACAGATGTCAAAACAAACGTTACAACTTCATAGTGAAGAACTTACCATTCATAGTTTAGATGTTGATGCAACGATTGATCCTGCCCTACTCCAACAAGCTATTTTCTTTATTGCTAAAACCGCCGATGAGCTATCAATTGTATGCCCAAGTACCTTTGCAATAGACAGTTTAGATCAAGAAACTGATTGGCTAGCACTTGAAGTGATTGGCCCTCTTGGCTTTTCTTTAACGGGTATTATGGCGAACATTTCTGGTGTGCTTGCTAAAGCGTCAATTTCGATTTTTGCTTTATCAACGTACGATACCGATTATGTCTTGGTGAAAAAGCAAAGCATGGCAAAAGCCATTACAGCACTTAGAAAAGACGGTTACCATGTGATAGGTGACGTTAAATAAGCCATGAGTATCGACGTTCAATATTTGCCTGAGCGCAGCCTAAGAAAAGCGCGTTGTATGGCAATCAAAAGCCCTTTTACAGGTCGTGTTAAAAGTATGGCTGAACACCCAGAGCCTTTTTTTAGGTATGCCACCGTTGGTCCTGGGATTTGTGTAGAACTAACGAGCCACAATATTATTGCCCCTTTCGATGGCACACTATTACAAGTTAAAAATGCAGGAAAAGAATATATTTTACAGGCCAAAAATGGTTTGAAAATATTATTAAATTTATCGTTTTCATCTATAGAAGAGCATATTAGCCACACCAACATTGCTAAGCTAAATGGCAGTAAAATTAGCCAAGGTGAGCGATTAGCCTATTTTGACCTACGCGAGCTAAGCAGCCCTATGCTAGGCACAGTTTGCGTGCTCAACAGCCATAATCTTGGCCCCCTTTATTATTCACTATCTCAGGTCATTGCTGGGGTAGATACTTTACTCACTGTAACTAAAAAGTAGAATTTATGACTATCATGTATGGTATCAGCAATTGCGATACAATTAAAAAAGCGAAAAAATATTTATCTGATAATAATCAAGAGTTTACTTTCCATGATTACCGTAAAGACGGCATCAGTGCAGAGCTAGTTAATGAATTTGCAGCGCATATTGATTGGCAAGATTTAGTTAATAAACGCGGCACAACTTATCGCCAGTTATCTGATGAACAAAAACAAAATCTCGATAAAGAATCAGCATTAGCATTATTAGTTGAGCAACCTGCGATGATCAAGCGCCCGCTACTTGTGCATAATGGCCAATACCACTTAGGTTTTAAAGCAGCTCAATACGATGAGATTTTTGCCTAATGACTCACCCTGTTATTGAACTTGCTCAAGCGCTTATCCAGCGTGAATCAGTGACCCCTGAAGATGCTGGTTGCCAAGCGTTAATGAACGAGCGCCTTGAAAAACTTGGCTTTAATATTGAATCACTGTTTTTCACTGATACCTTAAATACCTGGGCTCGTAAGGGAGATGCGTCACCGCATTTTTGTTTTGCTGGTCACACAGATGTTGTACCAACAGGTCCTGAAAAAAATTGGCAGCACCCGCCTTTTTCGGCACTGGTAAAAGACGGCATGCTACACGGACGCGGTGCAGCCGATATGAAAGGCTCCTTAGCAGCTATGGTTGTTGCCACTGAGCGCTTTATTGCAAAACACCCAGATCATAAAGGGTCTATTTCATTTTTAATTACATCAGATGAAGAAGGCCCGTTTATCAACGGTACAACCCGTGTTATCGATACCCTTGAAGCCCGTGGTGAGAAGATTGATTTATGCTTAGTTGGCGAACCATCGTCGCGAGATAAACTGGGTGATGTAGTAAAAAATGGTCGTCGCGGCTCATTAACAGGCTTTTTAACCGTTAAAGGTGTACAAGGTCACGTTGCTTATCCACATTTAGCACAAAACCCGATTCACTTAGCTGCACCGGCGTTAACTGAACTTAGCCAAACCGAGTGGGATCAGGGTAACGAGTTTTTCCCTGCAACAAGCTTTCAAGTTTCAAATATAAATGGTGGCACCGGAGCTGGCAATGTGATCCCAGGCGAGCTCGACATTCAATTCAACTTTCGCTTTAGTACCGAAGTAACCTATCAACAGCTACAACAAAGAGTTGTTGATATTGTTGAAAAACATAACCTTGATTATGAACTAAGTTGGATTGTTAATGGACTACCGTTTTTAACCGATCACGGTCCGTTAGTTGATGCTACAGTACACGCTATTAAGCAGGTGACCGGACGCGACACAGCGCTTGAAACCACCGGTGGTACATCTGATGGCCGTTTTATTGCGCAAACAGGTGCCAAAGTCATTGAGCTAGGCCCTCGTAATGAAACCATTCATAAAGTAAACGAATGTGTTAGCACAGATGATTTAATTCAGCTTGCAGATATTTATGAAATCATTTTAGAGCAACTGCTTACATGAACCAAACCGAGCTTAAACAATGCGCCACAGGGTTAAGTAGCTCACATTTAGTTGGGCTACAAAACCACCGCTTGCATGGTGATATTGTCGATGACTTTTTAGCCCTTCAACAAGGCGCGAAAGAAGCAGGTATTGATTTGGCGATAGCCTCAAGCTTTCGCGATTTTCAGCGTCAAAGTGCTATTTGGAATGCTAAATTTCAGGGTCTTCGCCCAGTTTATACTCTTGAGCAAAAAACGGTAGACTTACAACGTTTAACTGATACTGAAAAGTGTCACGCGATTATGCTTTACTCTGCACTACCGGGGGCAAGCAGGCATCACTTTGGTACCGACCTCGACATCTACGATACCCGCCCTATTGACGATGATTATCAACTGCAATTAACACCTGATGAGTATTCGACCACAGGACCATTTACTAAGCTTGCTGTATGGCTTGATAATAACCTTGAAAAGTATGGTTTTTATCGCCCCTATCAAGAATATAAAGGCGGGGTTGCTCCTGAGCCTTGGCATATTAGCCATATCAGAGCTTCAGCAAAGATGATGCAGTATTTGTCAGTTGAAACATTACAGCAATGTATTGAACAAAGTGAGCTTAGCGGCAAACAAGCGATTTTAGCTGAACTTAATACGCTTTATGAACGCTACGTATTAAATATCAATGCCCCTAAATCTAAAGACTGCGCTTTTTAGCCATTAAAAACACCAAAACAGCGCCAAGAATTAAGGCGCTGGCTATTATTAAACGCGTTGTCAGTTGCTCATCTAAAAATAGCACCCCCGCTATTGTAGCAAGCACTGGGACTGTTAGTTGTACCACACCCGCTTGGCTACTTTTTAGTTTTGGTAGTGCAACATACCAAATACTGTAACCGACTCCTGATGCAAGTGCTCCTGAGGCTATAGCTAAGCAAATCCCGATAGCTGAGACTGCTTGCCAATCAAAAGCAACTACAAGGACTAAAATCGGCACAAGTATTAAACTTCTTAAAAAGTTAAAACTAGTTGCTTGCAGCGGTGATCTGCATGATTTTCCACGAATGCTGTAAATTCCCCACGCTACGCCACTTATTGCCATAAGCATAGCGGGTAAAAAAGAGGGCACTGTTGCAGAGGGCAACATTAAATAAATAAAGCCAGCAAAGGCTACAAACAACGCCCCCCACTGCACTTTACTAAGCGGCTCTTTGTTAAAAACACTATGGCCTATCATAGTCAGTTGCACCGCAGAAAATAAAATAAGTGCGCCCGTGCCGGTATTTAAATCAACGTAGGCAACTGAAAAGCAGAGCGCGTAAACAAATAAACTAAGCGCACTAATATTGTTACCTTTATCGGTTAAAGGCTTAGCTCTTTGCGATTTTAATTGCCACTGCAACAGTATAAGCAGCATCAATGCCCCACTTACCAAGCGTAAGGCAGTGAAACTTAATGGGTCAATATCACCACTTTGTAATGCCATACGACACAGCAAGGAGTTAGCTGCAAACGCACACAGTGCAATTAAAGTATAGAGTACAGTACTTAACAAATGTGGTGTTCCTTTAACATTAAAAAACACTAGACCAGTAAGTTGTCTATTAACTTACGATTTTTTACATAATTTATCATAGAAGGTTAAGCCGCGTATGCTAATCTGAGTACATTGTTTAAAAGGAGTGTTCAGTGCATCGACGTTTATTTATTGGCGCTGTTTTACTGTTATCAGGCTGCAGTACCATAGGTATTACTGATCTATTCCAAGATTATGCGACGCAGCTAAGACCTGTGCGCCAAGCTGTATCTCAAAATAATATAGAAAATGCGCAGCAATTGTTGCCGAGCAATAGCCGTGGCCACAGTAACTATTTATTGAATCAGCTTGAAACTGCTCGTCTTGAATTTTTAGCGAAACAGAATTCTCAGGCCAATGAGACCTTTGAAACTGTTTATCAAAACATGGAAAAAAAGCGTCAAGCAGCCAAAATACAACTAAGCACAAGTCTTGAACAAACAAATTCATTATTAACAAATGATTCAGTGATTGGTTATGAGCCTGCTGCCTATGAAATGACCATGTTACATAGCTACAAAGCACTGAGCTACGTATTTGATAACCAACTTGAATCAGCATTAGTTGAAGTTAGACGCGCAAATAAAGTGCAAGAAGATGCATTAAAAGACAACCAAGCTGTACTTGATGAACAAGCAGAAAATGCAGCTGAGGGTTATCCCGATATGGCCGAGTTAATTGGCAATGTTAAAAATGGTTTTCAAAATGCCTTTACGTTCTATTTATCGGGCCTCCTTTATGAGGCGGATAAACAGTTTGATGATGCCTATATCGACTATAAAAAAGCGCTCGAAATAAATAGCGATAATAGCTACCTACAACAAACTGTTTTACGACTTGCTAAAAAACAAGGCTTTGAGCAAGACTTTGAAGAATTTAGTAAACGCTTTGGTGAACTTAAGCAGCATAAGCCAAACACAGGCCAAGTAATTGTAATTGCAGAGCAAGGTTTAATACCAGCAAGACAAGAGTTTCAATTACGCTTGCCTATTTATTCGTCCCGTGGAGATGCGCGTTTTTATAGTATCGCTATGCCTGTATACCGCGGCGCACCTTATGCAAATAACGACAAGAACATTACATTGGATGGCGACAACTTCATCCTTAAACCAATCGTTAGGCTCGAGGCACTAGCAGCGAAAACACTTAAAGATCAAAGTACAGGAAGAATTACCAGACAAGTAATGCGCTTGGTTGCAAAAGAAAAGATGCGTGCTGAACTGGCAAGAAGCGGCGGCGATGTGGGTAATATTTTAGCCAATATATATAACATGGCCTCTGAACAAGCAGATACAAGAAGTTGGCTTACCTTACCAAGTCAATTAAGTATTGCCCAAAATACCATGACAACTGGTGAACATGTTTTATCTGTACCAGGTCGTGGCGAAATAAACTTTTCGGTTAGTAAGCAAGGGTTAACCTTAATTTTCCTAACCTCTATTAATAGCTACTATGACACACATGTCGTTCAACTTTAGGAGCAATGATGAAATATTTAGTGCCACTATTAACCATTTTACTTGTTGCGGCCTGCTCCTCACGCCCGACCACTTCTGGCATTGGTGTTGAGCAAACTGCAAAACAATATAACCAACAATTGATCGTTAATAACCCAGAACTAGGGCAAAAACTTGCAATTACAGATGTAAAAACACGCCAAACAAACGGCTTAACAGATGTGGTTGTGACATTGGCAAGCCAATATAAAAAATCACAGTATTTACAGTACCAATTTACTTGGTATGACGCTGATGGTTTTGTTATACGCGGCAATCACTCTCCTTGGCAACCCATTACCTTATTTGGATTTGCTAAAACACAGTTACCGGGCTTAGCCCCGACAGCCAATGCTGTCACCTTCTCGCTTGCAGTGCGTGAAGTGTCAACAGAAGCACAAGAATTTGAAGATTAAGGAAACCATGATGAAATTACTTTCTGTTAAATCGGCTGCGGCCATTGCGATAACTAGCACTTTGCTGCTTTCTGGTTGTGCCAATAAAGCGGTGGTTAGCTACGGCGATGCTCAGGCTGTTGAAACAACTGATATCAACTTTGGATCAACCGATCTACAAAAAGTAGCAAGCCAAATGACAGACTCGTTACTTGCTTCACCTGTGGTTGGCACAATGACAGCAAATAGTCGCCCAGTCGTGTTTGTAGAGCGTATTAAGAATAAAACCAGTGAACACATTGATACCGAATCAATCACCGATTCAATCTCAACACAATTACTACGCAGTGGTAAGTTTCGCTTTGTTGATATGACACGCGTTGAAGCGGTACGTGAGCAACTTAATTTTCAAAACGATGACCCGCTAGTTAACCCAAGTACAGCGATTGCATTTGGTCAACAAGTTGGAGCTCAGTACATGTTATACGGCAACTTATCGAGCATTGTTAAGTCAAATGCTGATAAGGCTGATGTGTATTACAAATTTACTATGCGTTTAATGGATTTAAAAAGTGGCCTAGTTGAATGGGCTGATGAAACTGAAATCCGTAAAACACGCGAGAAATCAACTTTTGGCTGGTAGTCAGGAGGATGTATGAAATACTTAGTAACAATCCTGGTAAGCTGTTTATTACTCAGCTCGCCTAGTTACGCTGATTATCAGCGTAATAAAGCAGTGCCAGTACAGCAGGTGTTATTTGGATCTGTGCAATCGGTACGAACGATTACTGATCAAGAGCTAGTTAGAGACAAAACTAATGGCTGGGAAACCTTTGGCGGTGCATTACTCGGGGGTGTTATTGGTAATCAGTTTGGCGGCGGCAGTGGTCGTACCGTCGCAACTATTTTAGGTTCAATGATTGGTGGCTCTGTTGCTCACAACCGTCAACAAAACAGTCGCGTTATACAATATCAACTCGTTGAATTAATGATAAAAGTAGAAAACGGTGAACAATACATGGTTGTTCAAGATAAAGACAACCAGATGCTGTTTAATCAAGGCGATAAAGTTCGCCTTGTGTATCTCACCGATAACACGGTGCGTGTTGATAAAGCTTATTAAAAAAGCGAGCCTCGGCTCGCTTTTTTTAGCTTTGTCGATAATCAGCGAAGAATCGCTGCATCTTACTCATCGCTTCTGTTAAATCATCTTTGTTTGGTAAAAACACCAATCTGAAATGATCAGGATCTGGCCAATTAAAAGCACGACCATGCACAAGTAAGATTTTCTCGGCTTTGAGTAAATCTAAAATCATGCGTTCATCGTCTTTAATATTAAAGTGCGCCGTATCTACTTTCGCAAATGCGTAGAGTGCCCCTTTAGGCTTTTTACAGCTAATGCCATCAATAGCATTCAATCCACGCCAAGCTATGTCGCGTTGCACATACAAGCGACCACCAGGGTTAATCAAATTGTCAATTGACTGCACACCACCTAAGGCTTGCTGAATAGCATATTGTGCCGGTACATTGGCACATAAACGCATTGATGCCAGCATATCCAAGCCACGGCTTAAATCGTCCATCATGCTAGTGCGGCCGCTTAACACCATCCACCCCATTCGCAAACCTGCTGCGCGGTATGTTTTAGCTAAACCATTAAAGGTGATAATTGGCACGTCATCGCATAAGGCCCCAATTGAGCTGTGAGTTGCACCATCGTATAAAATCTTCTCGTAAATTTCATCGCTCAATAACAGCAACTTATGTTCGCGAGCAATGGTAATAAGCTCCATAAGCAAGTCATCGCTGTAAACTGCACCTGTTGGGTTATTTGGGTTAATAAGTACCAAAGCTTTTGTTTTCGATGTGATTTTACTTTTTATATCAGCAATATCAGGAAACCAATCCTGCTCTTCATCACATAAGTAATGCACTGGGTTACCGCCAGCCAACTTAACTGATGCAGTCCATAATGGATAATCAGGTGCAGGGATCAAGACCTCATCGTCATTATCGAGTAATGCTTGTGTGGTCATTTGAATTAATTCACTTACCCCATTGCCAATATAAATATTATCGACATCAAGATTGTGTAAGCCACGCTGCTGATAGTGTTGATAGACAGCCACACGGGCTGAGTAGAGGCCTTTAGAGTCACAGTAGCCTTGGGCTGAATATAAATTACGGATGATATCTTTATGCATATCTTCAGGCATATCAAAGCCAAAGGCGGCAGGATTACCGATATTTAACTTTAATACTTTTTGGCCTTCATCTTCCATTTTTCGAGCTTGTGCAAGCACAGGCCCACGGATGTCATAACAGACACCGTCAAGTTTGTGACTCTTTTTTATTTGTGACATGGTTACCTCTACTAATGAGCCTTTAGACTACCCCAGTAAAGGGCCACCATGCTAGTGGATTTTTGAAGTTACAACTGAAATAAATTCAAGTTTTTAACGGCCAGTAAACCAAGCCTGTAATTTTTCAACTGAACCTATAACTTGCTCATCTAAATAGCCAGCTTTTTGCTCAGCCGTTGCGAAATCACTTTCGTTTAAAGCATGTTCAATCGCTTGAGCAACTTCTGACAAACTTTGCGCGCCAAATTGCGCCGCATTTGACTTTAAGCTATGTGCATGGCGTGCTGCAGCTTCAGTATCGGTGCCTATGTTAGCTAACACCTCTGAACCTAGTCGCTGAAACTCACTACAACAAAAGCTCAAGGTATCTGCAAACTGATCACCTAAAAGCGATTCCATTCCTTCAAGTGCACTTTCGTCTATGGTGATTGTCGTCATTTTTATCCCTCAATCAAAAACATAAAACTAGAACCGCAACTTTAGCTGTTCTTAGTCAAAAAGCAAACCTGCTTTGTAGGTTAAGCTCATGTATACTATGGATACTTTTACCGTATTCCGAGTTTATATGGCTAGAGAATTATGCTCCCACTGTGGCTTTTCTACTAAAACTTGCTTATGTGATTCTATAAACATAATCAATAATAGACTAAAAATCATTATATTACGCCACCCAAGTGAGGAAAAAATTACTAAAAACACGGCGCATTTATTGAATTTAGGCTTAGCCAATTGCCAAATTATTGCTGGAGAATCTGAGCAAGACTTTGTTTCGCTGCAAACTTTGCCAAAATCTAGCACTGCTGTTTTATACCCAAGCCATGACGCATGGTGTCTTGATGAGCAAAGCTCAGAAGTGAATATATTTAAACAAACATTAACACATCTGATTGTTATAGATGGCACGTGGAAAAAAGCATTTAAAATGCGCCAACTTACCCCTAGTTTACAACAGTTTAAGACCGTTAGTTTTAAGCAACTACCTCAAAATCAGTATTTAATACGAAAAGCTCCCCGTGAAGATAGCTTGTCAACATTGGAGGCTGTAGCCCATAGTCTTCACTTAATTGAACAGCTTGACGTTACGCCATTGTATAAATTACTCGCAGCATTAGTTGACAAGCAAACTAAGCACATGCCAGAAGATGTAAGGGCTCGATATCTTTAATGCGTGTTTCTAAACGATTGAGTGCAGGTTTTAATCGCCAAGGCCCCGACTACCGCTTTGATGATCAAGTTGATTTCAATGACATTCGTGACACGTTTGGGTTTCGTACTATGTTAGTGGGTAGCTGGGTGAACAAACAAGAGCGTCTACTCGCGGCTAATTTAATTTATGATGCCCTAGCCGATCTTGCTCAAATATTGAGCTTACCGCCAACAGCTATTGGTCTGCGGGGTAAGCTTAATTTTGCTTTTGGTCATGGCGGCCAAAAAGGCGTACAAGCACATTATAATGCCCATAGCCAAACGTTAGCACTGGCTAAAAATGCCGGGGGTGGCGCACTTGCACACGAATGGTTTCATGCCTTTGATCATCATATCTGCCAACATTTATTTGTGAATAGAAAAAGCATGCAGTTTTGTTCTGCCTTATGGCTCGAACAGTCACCAGATTTAAGTCACCCACTTAATCAGCGCTTAAATGATTTTTATCATCAGGTTTTTTTAGATAACTCAGGTGCAAACCCAAATGAGTATGTAAAACAATCTATGGCTTTTGATCAGCAAGTAAAACAGTTATATATGAGCATGCCTGAGGAACTCGCAGCTCGCTGTTTTGAAAAGTGCATTGCCATGCACCCTGATATAAAAAATAGCTTTTTGGTAAGTGGTTTATCAACAAGTGGCTTAATCTATCCAGATGAGCAGCATGCGATGCGCTGCTTTGCAGCACTGCTAAATTACTTTAATCAACTAGGTTCGCTGTTGCATCAAAACTAAGTTCAACTTTCTGCACCTCACTAATCCAAGCTAAATAATCATCAGCACAAAGCGGCTTTGAAAAATAATACCCTTGTCCAAACTGGCAGCCATAACTTTGCAGCATAGTTAGGCTTTGCTGATCTTCAATTCCTTCTGCAACCACCTGCGCGCCTAGTGTGGCAGCAATGTCGCAAGTTGCCCGACAGATACTCTGATCATTTACTGAAAACGGCAGATTTAACACAAATTGTTTATCTATTTTCACTTCATCAAAGCCAAGTTGACTTAAATAAGCAAGTGAAGAATAGCCTGTTCCAAAATCATCAATCGCGAGTTTTAAGCCAATTAAACGATAGTCATCGAGTGTGGCTTTAATCTTTTTACTCTCCTCTAATGTAGCTGACTCAGTCAGCTCCAGCATAACCGACTCGGCACGCACATTTTGTTCATTTAAAATGGTGATTAACAGCACAGGTAAGTCTTTATTTAATAGATCTTTAGCCGAAATATTAATGGAAATAACGTGATCGGGTATCAGTGTGCAAAACTTCGCTTGCCACTGAATTCCATTTTCGACCACCCATTCAGTGAGCTGATTGATCACCCCCGCAGACTCTGCAATTGGAATAAACACATCAGGGCTCACTGCACCAAATACTGGATGATGCCAGCGTAAGAGAGCTTCACAGCCCACTACTTTGCCTGTTTTCAAACAAACCTGTGGTTGAAAGTGTAAGCTTAACTGATTTTCATCTATCGCCATTTTAAGTCCTGCGGCAATCGATAATCTTTGTTCAGAAAGCCGCGCACTCTCAGAGTCGAACATTCGCCAACGCTCACCTTGTAAACGTTTTTCAGACATTGCTTGTATGGCACATTGTAAAATTTGCTTCGCGGTATTGCCGTGCATCGGATAATAGGCAACACCAATATCAACACTATCGACTAAATTAATACCTTCATGGGTGAGCCCTTCTTCAAATACCCCATGGATCAAACATGCAAACTGCTCTATATGACTGAGTTCTAATTCTCCTATCACTAAGCAACCAAATGTACTGTCATCAACATGAGCAAGCCATGCACTTCTACTGGCTTGAATTTCAAGCTTTAATGCATTCATGGTCTGTAGCTGAGTATTTAAGATACTTAATCTTTCATTGATACAAATATTTGCTTGCTCAAAACCAAACGTAGAACGCGCATTTGAAAGAACATGTGGTTTAAATAATAAGACAGAAAAGTGCTGTTTCTGCGATACTTTTTTCATCATTTGTGCGAGCAAAAATTGCTTATTAGGCAGTTTAGTCTCCGCATCATGCAGCATCGAATAATTAAATGCCGCTATTTGCTGACGATCTTTAAGTAACAGCACGGAACATATCGCCAGTGATGTGATAAGCAAAATGGTGTTATGAACACCATGGTAACCAATACCAAAGCCATTCCAAATGAATAAACTAAGCACCTGAGTCACAATCGTCATTAACATAAATACACGTAGATAGGTGCGGCTATTTTTTCGCTTCATTACACTAAAAAATACAGCAGCTGCAAAACTTAAAAACCCAATACATGAAACTATAAATAACCATTGATGATTAAACTGAGGCAATAGTGATGACAACACGGCCGCGCTGAGTAAACAAGCCATCATTACTTGCCACGCTTTTTTAAAGCGGGGTTTATAGGTATGGATTGCCAGAAAGTGATATAAGAAATAGCTCGCAAAATATAATGCAAACTCATTAACAGGCCATTTTGCTTCCCAATCTATGCCATTAACGAAATAGCTTATTAGCCCGTTATCAATCAAAAATCCGATACTAACCAGTACGAAGTAAGCATTCAGCAGCAGGTATTTTGGTTGCTGCGATACCACAAAATAAATAGCGCACACAAACATGCATATAATCAGCACACCTAAAATAGCGCCATAGCTTAAAATGATTTGATGTAAGTTTATTTCAAAGGTTTTAGCAGCAACTACCCCAACTTCTATAGTCAGCGCCCTATCGTGCTCAAAGTTAACCAGTGCCCAGCGATGACCTTGACTATGCTCTATTAACCAATGTGGTCGCACATTCGATAAGCTTTCAAGTGAGGCGAGCCGCTGATTATTGGTAGCCTGAGAATTTTCATCTAACAGATAAAACTTTACCCAGGTTAAATTTGGCTCACCTAGATAAACAACGTAATTTTTATTGTCGGGTAGTTGCAATAAATCGATTATTAACCAGTGGGATGTTTGCGGGGCAAGGCGGATTGAACTGCTTTCGAGAGCGTTTAGCTGTTCTGCATTTTGAAGTGATTGTTCCAGCGATTGACTTAATTTGGCAAGAGGCTCGGCAGAGTCAAGCAGCCAAATCGATGAACTCTCATTGGCAGCAAAGGTACTAAAGCTGTGTAAAAATACACAACACATTGTTATGAGCAGCGTTCTAACAACCCGATGGATGTGCTTGCCAATAAAATGCATTTTAGCTCCGTGCTTTAAACACCAGCTAAAAGTATGGGGGTAATACGCTTAAATTGCCAATTATGCAGACTTTAATTAGGTAAAAAGTTTAGGCGTATGGGCGTGTGGCACTAAAAGCCACACAATACTTTACTTATTATCATCGCTTATTCGACTTGCAACAGCTGAGTTTTGATCCTTATATTTTGCATCTTTACGTGTGTTGTAAGGGTTCTCAGCAGGACTTGTCATGGTTTCAAAACTCATAGCGCCAATCTTCATCATTGGGCGTAGCGCTAATGGCAATTTACCTGAGTTATAAAACTCCAAAACAATATTTCCTGACCAACCGGGATCAATACGATGTGCAGTTACATGTACCATCAAGCCAAGTCGTGCTAACGATGAACGACCATCTAACCAACCTACAATATCAGCAGGTAAAGATACTTTTTCATAGGTAATTGCCAAAGCTAATTCACCTGGATGAAGGAAAAAAGCTTCTTCTTCAGCAAGCACAATTTCATCACTCATAATGGATTCCATCGCCTTGTTTAGCTGATCTTTTGGACCACTTAAGTCAACATAAGCTGCGGTATGATCTTGGAAAACTCGAAATTTATTGCCCAAACGCAAGTCCACCGTCACACCTGAAATCATTTCTTTACTCGGTGTAGGCTCAATAACTATACGGCCTTCGTCAATATACTGCTGAATATGGGTATCTGATAATCTCATTTATTATTCTACCTAAAACAACTTAAACATATGATTTTAAGCTGAAAAAACACGCTAAGCTTAAACTTAAAAACACAAAGAGTTTATTGTGTAGCAGTTAAGCAAAATGGAATGGACATAGTGTGACATATATTACACAAATCAGCAGCGTGTTGCGCTAATAAATCTCGATTAAATAAGTCTTCTCAGGTAACAACATCAGCTGTTTCTGATTTATCTGAAGTCATGAGTTTTGTTCTAATTGCCGAATTACAGGGAAAGTGAGGATGAGTTGTTATGGATTACGTTATTTTATCCGTAATAACATTGCCAGCATGTGTTGTTGCTATTTTAATCGCCAAACACTACGCTAAAAAACAAGAAATTTGGCACGGCTTTCTCGTCTTCATTGGCTCATTGTTACTAACAAGCTGGTCGGTGGTTGGCCTAGTCGCAAACGAAACTTTCTTTTTCCCGCTACCTTCATTACTCACCATGGTCTTTTATCTTTATTGTTATGGTGAAACCGACATTGTGTTTATGCCCAATTTATTAATTAACCCCGGCATTGCTATTTTCTGCTATTTTTCAGCTTACTTTTTCAGTCGCAATAAACTTTTTTAAGCGCTGTGTATCCTTTTTATATTTACTAAAATAAAAAGCCGCTCATTGAGCGGCTTTGGTTCTCATTAGGGTTCATATGAGATTAAAAGCTATAACGTGCACCGATTGTGTAACGAGGTCCGTATTGACGAGCAAATAAGAACTGCTCTTCATAACGGCCATAACCACGTTCAGTTTCGTTGTTAAGGTTTATACCTTCAAAGAAAACTGTCATGTTTTCATTAATGTCGTAGTTAACGCTTAAGTCCCATTGACCAAACGTATCGCCAAATTGTGGCGGCGCATCAGATGAGCCTTGCGCTTGACCAACACCAATCAAGTACGAATCACGCCAAGCGTAAGTAACTTTAACTGACAAGCCGTCTTTATCGTAGAATGCTTGGAAGTTAGCAGAATCACTCAAACCTGATAAAGGCGCTTGCTGTGTTAAACTATTAACATCAAATTCAACATCACCATCTACAAATGTAGCGTTAACACCTAAACCGAAACCACTTTCACCAAACAAGTGCTGTACAGCAACTTCAAAGCCATCTACCGATTTGCTATCAGTATTTTGTGGCTGAGAAATATTCCATACCATTAGTGGGTCTGCACTAGTTGGCTCGATAGCACCATCCGCATTACCATAACCAAGTGCCAGCATTTCATTGAAGATTGCATCACTCGTTGCTTGCTCACCGCGTGCTTCAACTGAAGCTACGGCCTCTTGATAACGTGGACCATTTAGAATGTCATGTAGACCTTCTATCGTTGTTTCAGTAATTTGCGTTTGAATAAAGTTATCAACGTCTTTTTTGAAGTAGCCAACTGATGCATAGCTGCCTTCGCCATAGTAATACTCAAGCGATAAGTCTAAATTCGTTGACTCAAACGGCAACAGGTTAGTATTACCTTGACCACCTGTACGCGAACCTGGTTTTGGACTACCAGTTAAGCTTCGACCACCAGCAAGGTTACCAAGCGGTGCACGTGCCATGGTTTTACCCCACGAAACACGTCCAACAAGTTCATCTGTGATCTCAACTTTTACGTCGATATTCGGTAACCAGATATCATAATTACCTTCTTCTTGGTAAAAGTTATCTGTACCACCAGTTTCGTATTGCATGATCCATTCAGATGCACTCACCCAGTTAACTTGGCTTTCAACACGTTGACGAACCGTACTGGTTACATCAGTCTCTTCGTAACGTAAGCCTGCATTAATTTGAACAAAGTAGTCAGATAACTCAAACTCCCAAAGTGTATTGACGTAGAAGCTTTGCGTTTTTTCTTCTACATAGCTTTCACTGTCGATACCATCAAAAAATGGGTCAATTGAGTATTGGTTATCGCCCAATAAATCTTCGTTTAAAAAAGCAAGCTGACGAGCCAAAGCTTCTTCAAAGCTATATGTGTAATAGTAATTTGGTTCAAGGGCACTACCACCACCAGCGAACTGATCTAGCATGTCACCAGTATCATTATAAGTGAACATACCGTCTGGGAAGATCTCTGTAAATGATGGGTTAAAGCCAGGACCACCACGTAAGCCACTCCACGCAGTAAAACCACCCATAGTTTGCTTGGTATTGGCAGCACCAAATTTCACTTTAACAAGTGGAATTTCAAAGCTGTCATTTAACCACGTAGCATGAAGCTGCGCTTGCTCTACATTAGACTCACCCGGCGAATAAATAAACTGGCTGAAGTTAGAATCAATTTCACTTGGATCAAGTACAGTAGTACCGTTTTTCCAATTCACATACGCATGTGGGATTTCACCAGTGCGATAGTCATACACCTTGCTACGGAGTTGGTCAGAACCAAGAATGATCTGGCCGTCAGAACCTAAACCGTCATCTGCACCATTGTCTGTTTCATTCTTCGAATCGTGATAATCGAACTCAACTTCCCACGCATCGTTGATTTGCCACTCTAAATTTAAACCAATTGAGCGTGCTTTTACTTCTGTAGTGCCACGGCTTGCAGTAAATGAACCATCGTTACCACTAATATCGGCATAAAGTGCAGTACCATTTTCATCTAGCTCATAGCTATTAATGTTGCTGCCAAACTCATTCCAAATACCCCAACCTGTTGTTTCAACGCCTGTAATTGCACGGCTTGCCGTGTAATCAACCGTTGCAGTGAAGTTTTCAACTGGTGCATATTGTAAAGTCACTTGGCCGTTAGTACGCTCACGTTCAACATCAGCAATGCTGTAGTTCATATCTTTTGGAAAGAAATGGTTACCAACACGGTTGCCTTCACTATCTACTGGGCGTGGGTCAATGTAGTCACCTTCATCTAATGATGGTAAATCTACATTCGCTTGCCAGCCTTGAATGTTTGCGCTTTGTTGTTGGAAATCACGCTCTTGATGTGAGAATGAAACGGCAAAGCCAACTGAATTATCAACATATGTATTACTGTACATCGCTGAGAATTCAGGAGTTACATCATCCCCTTTTTCATTTGACGAGTCGTGAATAGCCTTAATAGACGAACTAAATTTTTCACCTGGGCTATTTAAAGGGCGAGTCGTTATAATGTTTACTGTTGCCCCAAGACCACCACTTGGTACATCTGCTTGACCTGATTTTGCAACTTCAAGTGCACTTACACCGTCAGCGGCGATATTTTCAAGGGCGTAAGAACGTGTATAACCAGTACCCGGCATTTGACGGCCGTTAAGCATTACCAGGTTAAACTCAGGGCCAAAACCACGCACTGTGATTTCGCTGCCTTCGCCGTTTGAACGACTAACAGATACACCGGTAATACGTTGCAGTGACTCGGCTAAGTTAGTATCTGGGAATTTACCCATTTCTTCTGCCGAAATCGCATCAACTACACCTGTAGCATCGCGTTTCATATCCATGGCGCGGATCAAACTGCCACGAATACCTTTTACTTCAATAATTTCTATTTCTTTGTCAGCTTGCTCATCTTGCGCGTAAGCCATCGGCATAGTGCCAAACCCTGCGGTTAAGATCATCGCCACTGAAGCTGCAAGAGGCGTTTTAATAAATTTTGTGCTTTTCATGATTTACCTGCTTTTGCAATTTGTTGCCATGGTATGTAGGTGCCAGTTTGGCACCCACCATTGTTGCCAGTGTTAATTAAGGATTCGCAATGACTGCATTATCGATACGGTAAACCGCACCTTCACCCATGCCCCATGAAGGGAACACCATAACAACGTCGATTGCACTAATATCAAGGCCTGCACTTAGTAAATCGGCAAGTGTATATGTGTATGTTTGCCATTCACCAACCACTGGCTCGACACCTTCTTGGCTTGCACTTAGTGGAAGCTCCACAGCTTGCCCTGCATCGTTTGATTCGATTTTAAATAACCACTGCGCATCTTGGTTACTTGCGTTTGAAACGATTTTCATTTCAAAACGAACTACACCTTGAGATAACATGTGTGATGCATCAAAACTCACGCCATCTGCTGCTAAGAAACCCATTACAGTTGGTTGAGCACCAATTTGAAACTCAGCAACTGAGCCGTGTGCTTCGTCGTCTGTTTCTACAGTTGGTGTACTACCAGCACAACAATCCCAAATGCTCCATTGGTCAGCTACGCTATCTGCAAATAAAGTGAGATCTGATTGCGGCTGCGGTGCATAAATACGTGCATTATCTATGCGGTACACAGCACCCTCACCTTGACCCCAAGCAGGGAAAATCATGATGACATCGATAGCACTCACATCTAAACCAGCTTGTAGTAGTGTGCTTACAGGGAATGTGTAGGTTTGCCACTCACCCGCAACCGGATCAACACCTTCAGTACTCGTATTAAGGTTAACTTCAACCGCTGTTGCCCCTTCATTTGACTCTACCTTTAACATCCATGGTGCATCAGGAGTTGATGGTAGCGATGTTATTTTCATCTCAAATTGCAACATACCGTCATCAACAAGCGAAGTCGCATCAAATTGAGTACCACTACCACCTGATGAGGTGCGGTTAATAAAGCCCATTACTGTTGGCGTTGCACCAATAGAAAACTCAGCAGTTACACCATGCTCTTCATCATCAACTACTTCAATAGGTGTTGAGCCCGCACAGCAATCCCACAGAGGCCAGTCTAGGTTAGTCTCATCAGTGAACAGTGTTAGTGAAGGTAATGTTGTTGAACCACCGTTAGTGATTTCAACATTATCAACACGGTAAACAGCGCCTTCACCTTGACCCCATGCAGGGAAAATCATTACAACATCAATCAAAGATACATTTAGGCCTGCGTCAGCTAATGTTTGTAATGGGAAGGTATATGTTTGCCACTCACCAGCTACAGGACTAACACCTTCAGTGCTAGCGCTTAGGTTTAGCTCAACGGCTGTCGCGCCTTCATCACTTTCAATTTTGAAAAGCCAAGGTGCATCAGGAGTAGAAGGTAATGAAGTCACTTGCATATCAAAACGCACATAACCGTCTTCTAGCATAGCGCTTGCGTCATAAGGAGTGGCTTGGCCGTTTTCATCGGTAATAAATGCATCACGGCTAATGAAACCATTTACCGTTGGTGATGCACCCACAACAAATTCAACAACATCACCGCGCTCAGCATCTTCAACAAGTGCAGGAGTTGAACCGCCACAACAATCCCATGCAGGCCAGTTAGGGTTAAAGCTGCTATCAAAAATAGTAAGCGGTGTTACTGTACCATCACTAGGTGGTGTAGGTGCAGGAGCTTTACCTTGTACTAGTGCATCTTCTAAATTATCGTAACCAGGGCGAACTGTTTCACAGCCTTTGCCTGTATCTGGGTCTTGCGCACATTCGTAAACACGAACATAGTCAACTTCAAAAGTTTGACCATTTTCAAATGCACTTGCGTCAATGCCCGTTGCATTAACGTTTTCTGGCCAGTCACCGCCTACAGCAAAGTTTAAGATTAAATAAAACTCTTGGTCATAAGGAGATGCATCCCAGAAAGTTGTTAACTCACCGGTTGTTTGATCAAAGTACTCTGTGTACCAACCTTTGTGTTTAAGTGCCAGAGCTTCGCCTTTAGCATTGTAAAGTAACTCTGATTTGCGCTGTGTTGCATATAGATAGTCGTCTACATACCAACGAATTTCACCTTCTTGCCATTCAATTGCATAGGTATGAAAATCATCCGCTGGGTTAGTGCCTTGATCAAATGTATAAGCCTTACCGCTTTGATCATTATTTGGCCACTCTTTACCATAGTGAAGCGTACCGTAGATATTTGACTCGACACCGTCATCTGTTGGGACTTTCAAGTTAACCGACTCAACGATATCAATTTCACCAGAGCGTGGCCAACCACCATACACTTCATCTGTTGGCATCATCCAAAATGCAGGCCATGAGCCTTGACCACTTGGAAGTTTGGCACGGACTTCGAAGCGTCCATATTTAAAATCAGCTTTGTAACGTGTGTTAATGCGCGCAGAGGTATAAGGTTTTGCAGCACCCTCTTCTGCAGGTAATGCAACGATGTTTAGAATACCATCAGCTACGAATGCATTTTCTTCACTGTCGGTATAACATTGCTTTTCATTGTTACCACCGCCAGCGCAATCTATTTCAAAATTCCATTTGCCCTCATCAATGGAATCGCCATCAAAGTTGTCTTCCCATACCACAACCCAATCTGAAACGGGCTCACTTGGGTCAATGGTATCGATTTTTGTGTCTGTGGCAGAGCCACCGCAGCCTGCTAACGTCGCCACAGATAGTGCCATAGCGAGTTGCGTTAAGTGTGTTTTTATTTTGTTCATTGCATTGAACCCTAACATTCTGTGTTTGTTAGTTTACAGCTGATATTAATAACAAATATTAGTTTCAGCCAATTTGTAAGCGCTTACAATTGAGGTCAAATAAAAAAGAACAAAAATGTAAGCGCTTACATAGAGTATGACAAGGTTACTAAAACGTCAATAAATTATTAACAAATAAACCGAGTTTATTCCTAAATTTATCAATCATGCTTCAGTAATGCGTAAATACAGGAGGATGCCAAATAAAATAAGATTATTTCATTAAAAACCAATGCAAAATACACACTAATTAATGACTAAATTTCAATAATTAGTCTTCTGTAATAACAATATCTACTTTGCTGGTCTGGGCTTGTTGATAATATAAACTACTAGCAAGGACCCGAGCTGCCGTTTTATAAGTACAACTTATTTCAGCCGCACTATCCTGCGCTATCAGATCACCTTGCTCTGAGCTCTCTCGAATTTCAATTGCCAATGGGATATTAGCCAGCACAGGCACACCATGGCGATGAGCCAATGTTACAGCGCCATCTTTGCCAAAAACATGGTTTGGTTGCCCACAATGACCACATAAGAAGTAACTCATGTTTTCAATTAAGCCAAGCACGGGGACGTTCACTTTATTGAACATAGCAATGCCCTTTTGCGCATCGGCTAAGGCTAAATCTTGAGGAGTGGTAATAATAACCGCACCACTAGCAGGTACTTTTTGGCTCATGGTCAATTGAATGTCACCTGTGCCAGGTGGCATATCAACGATTAGATAATCAAGCTCTCCCCAAGCAGTTTCGTTCATTAATTGATTAAGTGCTCCTGATGCCATAGGACCACGCCAAACAGTTGCATCATCACTTGGTACTAAAAAGCCGATCGACTGCGCCTTGAGGTTATGTGCCTCAAAAGGAAGTAAGTTTTTATTATCCTCTGTTTTAGGCTCAGCTCCTTGTAGACCCAATAGCAGAGGAATAGACGGACCATAAATATCGGCATCTAAAATACCAACCTGTGCACCCTCTTGCTGTAAAGCCGAAGCAAGATTCACTGCCGTCGTTGATTTTCCTACTCCACCTTTGCCTGACGCAACGAGTACAATATGTTTTATTTGCTTAAAACTATATACGTTCGGTAACCTGACCTGAGCAGTAATTGACACAGGCACAGATAGTTTATCACTGACAAACTTTTCAATTTCGTTGATTTCGCCACAGCCAGCAAAAGGTAGGCTTAATTTGACTTGCCAGCTTTTATCGCTGTTTTGATTTAGCTCTTCGAGCCAGTCTTGCTCAATGCCAATAGCAAATGCGCTACTACGATAGGCGGCTAAGGCAGCAATGATAGGCGCTTTTTCAGCCGATTTACTTGAGAATAGTTTTGACAGTCCAAACATAGCAATAAATTAGCGTTTCTTTGATGAAAAGTGCTGCGGAATTATGTAACATTCAAGGCATTAAAACCAGACAATTAGATAATATCATTGCTTTAGCTTGTATATAAACAACTGGCAATGGATTAAATAATGATATTCGTGCATGTTTGCATCGAACTAATCTCAATTCGGAATGATTATGGCACAGCGAAAGATCCTGATTACTAGCGCATTACCTTATGCCAATGGCCCGACTCACTTAGGTCATTTACTAGAATACATCCAAACTGATATTTGGGCGCGTTTCCAAAAACAACAAGGTCATGAAACCTACTACGTTTGCGCGGATGATGCTCACGGCACACCAATTATGCTTAATGCGCAAAAGCAAGGGATCACGCCAGAAGAGATGGTTAAAAACGTCAGTGTTGAACGTCAACGTGACTTTGCTGATTTCAATATTGAGTTTGATAACTATCACAGCACGCACAGTGAAGAAAACCGTCACTTTAGCGAGCTAATCTACAATCGTTTAAATGAAGCGGGTCACATTAAAAAGCATACTATTTCTCAACTTTTCGACCCAGAGAAAGGTATCTTCTTACCTGATCGCTTTGTAACAGGTACTTGCCCAACGTGTAAGTCTGAAGATCAAAACGGCGACAGCTGTGATTCTTGTGGTGCTACATACAGCCCAACTGAACTTATCAACCCACGCTCTGTAATGTCGGGCGCTGAGCCAATCTTAAAAGATTCGGAGCATTACTTCTTCGACCTTCCTGCTTTTGAAGACATGCTTAAAGAGTGGTTACACTCAGGTACGATTCAACAAGAAATGGCAAACAAGCTTGATGAATGGTTTGCTGATGGCTTACAGCAGTGGGATATCAGCCGTGATGCACCTTACTTCGGTTTTGAAATCCCTGGCGCACCGGGTAAATATTTCTACGTATGGTTAGATGCGCCAATTGGCTACATGGCGAGCTTTAAAAACCTGTGCGACAAAAAAGGGATTGATTTTGATGCATTCTGGCGCGAAGACTCAGATGCAGAGCTTTACCACTTCATTGGTAAAGACATTATCTATTTCCACAGCCTATTCTGGCCGGCAATGTTAGATGGTGCAAAATTCAGAAAACCTACTAATGTTTTTGCACACGGTTTTGTGACTGTAAATGGCGCGAAGATGTCTAAATCAAAGGGCACCTTTGTAAAAGCGCGTACTTACCTTGATAACCTAGATCCTGAGTATCTTCGTTATTACTACGCAGCAAAACTAAATAACGGCATCACTGACCTTGATTTAAACCTTGAAGACTTTGCACTGCGTGTAAACTCAGACTTAGTAGGTAAAGTGGTTAATATCGCAAGTCGTTGTGCAAGTTTCATCACGAAGAAATTTGACGGCAAGCTTAGCGACGCCGTAATGGACGAAGCGCTATTAGGTGAGTTCCAAGCAGCTTCTGCAAGCATCGCAAATCACTATGAAAACCGTGATTACAGCCGTGCAATTCGTGAAATCATGGCCCTTGCTGATAAAGCAAACCAATTCATTGATGCTAAAGCGCCGTGGGTGTTAATTAAAGACGAAACAAAACAACAAGAAGCACACGATGTTTGCTCACTTGGTTTGAATATGTTCCGCGTACTTATCACTTACTTAAAACCTGTTCTGCCAGGTATGGCAGCAAACGTTGAAGCCTTCTTAAACGACGGTTTAACATGGCAAGGCGCGCAAACTGCGCTTGTTGGTCACGCAATTAATAAGTTCAAACCATTAATGCAACGTGTTGAAATGGATAAAGTAAACAAAATGATTGAAGAATCAAAAGAAAGCCTAGTTGCTGAAAAAGACAAGATTGATCCAAACAGCCCACTAGCTAAAGAGCCAATCAGCCCTGAAATCGAATTTGACGACTTTGCTAAAGTTGATTTACGTGTAGCGAAAATTGCTAAAGCAGAACATGTTGAAGGCGCAGATAAGTTATTAAAACTAACTTTAGATTTAGGTGGCGAAACGCGCCAAGTATTTGCAGGTATTAAATCTGCGTATGCACCAGAAGACATCGAAGGCAAGCTAACGGTTATGGTAGCGAACCTTAAGCCTCGTAAGATGCGTTTTGGTATGTCTGAGGGCATGGTATTAGCAGCAGGCCCTGGCGGTAAAGAAATTTATATTCTTAACCCAGATGAAGGCTCAGAGCCTGGTATGCGTGTAATGTAATTGCACAATTACTAGCTTATAAAAGAACCGTTGTGTCTAGGCACAACGGTTTTTTTGTTTAGCTAAGGTGCTAAGTATAAATCATGCAAAACCCGCTCTTTTCGAGGTAAGTAATAATCATCATAATCGAGTGATACAAGCACTCTTTTAGCTTTACCTAATAACTCACTGCGAGGCACTAAGCCAATTACTCGCGAGTCTGCACTATTATCGCGGTTATCGCCCATCGCTAAATACATGTCCTTGGGGATAACGACAGGGGCAAAATGCTGCATCACCGAAGGCGTTTTTGATACTTGAATAGCGTGTTGAACACCAGCAAGGTTTTCAATAAGTGTCTGCTGCTGTTGCTCATCATTATCTAGTTCGTAATCAAGCGCTTTGCCGTTAATGATCAATTTATTATCTACTAATGTCACTGTATCTCCCGGCACGCCAACGACACGCTTTATTAAGCGATTATTTGCAGCTTTAGAGTCAAATACAATGATATCACCGGCTTTTGGCTCATCTGTGCGCATTAGCGAAATATGACTAAATGGCACACGCAGATCATAAGCCATTTTATCCGTTAAAATTCGATCCCCTTCAACGATGGTCGGGTTCATTGAACCTGTTGGCACTTCATACCAATCAGCCACCGCACTTCTAAAAACACTCATCAAGCAGATAAATAAAATCAAAGAGCGGTTATTTTTCCATACTTTCAAAAGCCAGTTCATATTCGTTCCTTATTTGTTGTTTGTTTTCATAAGAGCCACTGCGGTTCGAATTAGTTCTTAACTAAATGTAACGAAATACGTCAATGATAAAAATACCATACATGATGTCAAAATTATTTGACACCACAAGTAATGAGTAGTTTACTTAACATCAAGTCAAATATTTTTTACATTGGATAATAACGATGAGCTACAAAGAAATGACAATTTGGGGCACCTTGGTGGTAACCATTGGCCTTTTAAGCTATTACCTTTTAGGGATTAATTCACTTCAAGATGCAGGTGAGCTTAACCAAGATACCATGGTGTCTTATTTGTATAAGGTTGTTGTAGTAGCGGTGATCTTAGAGATCATTATGCAATCTGTGCTTGCGGGTATTAAACACAAAGAAGCAGACTTAGGAGATGATGAGCGCGATAAGCTTATTGAGCTAAAAAGCACCAAACTTGGTCATTGGTTTTGCTCTGCAATTATTTTAATGTGTGTATTTTTAACAACGCAAATTGAGCGTGTGTCTGGGCGTATGCTGTTACCTGAGGTCTCTGATCTATATAATATTATGCACTTTCTTATTATTGGTTTTTTAGTGAGTGAAATTATTACTATTACTAGCAAAGCGTATTTATATCGAAGAGACAGCTAAATGACAAAACAGCTCAGTAATACCATTCGAGAACTTCGATTTCATCACAATGAAATGACGCAACAAGCATTAGCAGAGGCTGTTGGTGTTTCAAGGCAAACCATTGTAGCGATTGAAAAAGGTAAATATTCCCCCTCTCTTGAGGTGGCTTTTAAGATTGCACAGTTGTTTGATAAAAAACTGGACGACGTGTTTTCGTATCAATAATACTAACAAAAAAGGTTAGCCAAATAGCTAACCTTTTTTCAATTCGAATCATTCAATTTTATGACTGCTGATTTTTGAACTGCGCTTTGGCTTGTTCAACTTCATCATCACTGATGCCAACTGATTCAGCCGCTTCTTTAATAAGATGTGGCTGAGTCATCACTAATGCCATCAGTTGCTGAAGCTTCTCTGGTGGAATACCTAACTGTTGAACCAAACCCATTGCCATCATTGGGTTTTCCATAAACGCTTGGAACAACTCACGCACTTTTTCGTCACTGACATTGTGCTCTTTGAGCATTGCAATAATTGGGTTCATACTAACCTTTACTTTTAACTACTAATAAAACCAATAATATGGGCAAATTGCTGTTATTCAACTAACAGAACCACTTTTCCCGAATTTTCGTTGTTATCTAAAATGCGGTGCGCCTCATTTGCCTCTTGCCAATTTAAGGTTTTATAGATATTGCAATCGAACAACCCTTTAGCCAAATCATCATAAAAGCGCGATATAAACTGCTCTTTTAAATCGCGCTTAAATTCAATTGAACGGTTACGTAACGTTGATGCATGAAATGAAATCCGCTTACTAAGTAGCCTTGCAAAGTCAACCTCAGCAAAGCGTGCATCTAAAAATGCTAACATCACAATTTGGCAATCCATGGCTGCAACAGCAGCATTTTTATTTAAATAGCTTCCTGATACAGGATCAACAATGGTATTGGCCTGTAAATTATTGGCTTTAAAATATTCTACAAAGTCGGTGGTTTTATAATTGATAGTATGGTCTGCGCCAAGCTGTTTGGCATGCTCGCACTTTTCATCGCTACCCGCGGTAATCACTACTTGAGCGCCTGCGCGCTTTGCCATTTGAATTGCCGCACCACCTACACCACTGGCTCCCGCATGGATCAGTGCCGTTTGCCCTGCTTTAAGCTGACCAAATTGAAACAAAGCAGAAAAAGCCGTTAAGTATACTTCGCTGATAGCTGCGCCCTCTGCCATTGTCATTTCATCTGGTAAAGGCATCACTTGCGCAGCATCAACGGCAACATATTCACTATAAGCACCACCCGCACACAAGGCAAAAACGCGCTTATTAAGCAGGTCACCCGATACTGCACTACCTTGCTCAACAATGGTTCCGGCGCATTCTAAACCTAATATTTCACTGTCACCTTTGGGTGCTGGATATTTGCCCTGTCGCTGTAAACAATCTGCGCGATTAACGCCGATCGCCGCTACAGCAATAAGAACTTCGTTATCTTTTAGAGTTGGTTTATCTGTTTGCGCAAAATGTAACTGTGAGTCTTCGTGCTTAATATAACGCATATCACCTTCTATTTAATTCGTTGCCAGACCTCAGCTTCGACTAATTTGCCATTTTCATACAAGGTGTGGTGCCACAAATCACCTTCTATTTTGTAATCAAATGCCATGGTCTTACCAAGTAATGAAGGTACATTACCATAGGAAAAAGTTTCGATAAATTGCTGGTCTTGCAAAACATATTTGCCGCCACCAGCATAATGAAAGTTGCCTTGCTTTTGGGTGATATAGCTAAAATGACTGGGTGTAATCAGTTTAACAGAGGTAATTTCTGGCGCTTTTGCCGTCACATAGCCGTCATTGGTTGCATATTTGCCTTCAACAAATTGCCAGCTACCTAATAACGGATTGGCGCTTACCATAGACGAAATAAATAAACTCGATAATAACAGTGTGTTTTTCATAGTGCGTTCCTTAGCAATTTTTCAATAGCATACGCTAACACTATGTTCCTATTAAACAGTTGTAGGATGAGATTTTTTCATTTGAGCTCTCATCGAAGAAAAACGCCAAGACTGTTTATAAGGATATACATCAAGCAATTGCCCATCGTTTATAGCCGCTTGGAGTTGCTGCCACATAGTAGCTGTAAATATATCTTGATGGGCTGCATTAAAGTGCTCAAAGGCCCGCTTATTGGCACTAAAAAACACTTTAAACTGGCTCGGAAATACGTCGTTTTCGGCAATATCGAAGTAGCTCTCGCTACTGAGTTCATCCAATGAATCCTCTGTTTTTGGCAGCTCTCTAAATTGACACTCTGTCAAAGGGCAAATTTCATCGTAATCATAGAACACCACTCTTCCCCAACGTGTAACACCAAAGTTTTTCATCAGCATATCACCGGGAAAGATATTAGCCCCCGCGAGCTCTTTTATTGCCTTACCGTAATCAACCATAACTTGCTGCAGTTTTCGCTCATCACAGTCGTTGATGTACAAATTAAGCGGTGTCATTTTGCGCTCTACATACACATGGCGCAAAATAAGTGCATTTCCCGAAATCACTAGGCTATCAGCAATTTGCTGCTGCATAGTTTGTATGAGCTCTTCACTAAACCGGCTCAAATCGAACGCTAAATAGCGAAATTCATGGGTATCGACTAGCCGGCCAACTCGGTCGGCTTGTTTAACAAAGTCGTACTTGGCCATTACTTGTTGCTTGGTGGCCGTTTTTGGTGCGCTAAATTTATCTTTTATTACCTTGTACACATAATCTGAGCCTGGGGTGGTAAATACCAGCATCACCATGCCTGGCGTACCCGGCGCAAGTGTGTATTTATCGTCAACAGGACTATTACGGGTGGTATCAACTTTGTAACGATAAAACTCGGTTTTCGCGTGTTTGATAAAGCCTATGGCATTAAACAACTCAAAGCGTTGCTTATGAGGCATTAATACACTGAGGTAATCAACGTATCGGGCGGGTTGGTCAGTATCGACCATAAAATATGTACGCGCAAAGCCAAACAACAAGCTGAGTTGATCAGCTCCCATCATCACAGCATCAATGTGCAGACCTTTTTCACTGTTTAATAGCGCAATCGCAAATGGCATGTTATCGCCATTTTTAGCAATACAGCGACCTATGATGTAACAGGCTTTATTTCTAAAAAACAATGAATTAGCGTATTCAATATAGCCATCATTAAGAGCAAGCAGCTCATAAACTTGTGGGCATTGCTGTTTTGCTCCAGCAATCAAGGTGCGCTGTAACATGGCAACATCATCAGCAAAGTTAGCGTATTCTGAGCGAAACACATGACGTTTGATCAAGCTGCTGATCGCAGTTTCAAAGCCATTTTGCAGGGAAATACGGCTAACCAATGAATCAAAGGGCCTTGGCCCCAATTGATAGCGCGCTTTTAATACAAACAAGTGCACATTGCGGATTTTTCGAGAGTCCCAGATTGCACCGAAGGTTGAATTAAAAAACGTATGAGCAATGGGCTGATTTTCGTGGCTTTGCACCATCTCTGCGTATATTTGTTTGGCTAATAGCCAAAGCGCTGGGTCGTCCACTTCACTATAAGCAATAATTTTTACCGCTTGGCTTACCTTTTTGACTTGCCCCTCGTAAACCTGCAATCGCGATTTCATAGCCCCTTGAACTTGATGCCACTGGCGCTGTTCAAAGCGACTTTGCGCACCGAGGGTAATATTTAAAAATTCTGCAAACATAGCCTCAAAGCCAGCATACACCGCACGGGCAAGCTTAGTCGCTACGACCTGATTTAACTGTTCGCTGTGTGATTTAACAGCCAAATGTGAACTCTGCTGTGGCATTATTTTTATCGCTTATGCTGATTATTTTAGTTGCCTTGTTTACACACAATAGCAAGCGCGCTTTAATTTAGGTAATTAATAAAGATAATAAATAAGATTGATCAAATGAATATTAGGCACGTCGACCTCAACCTATTGGTGTATTTAAATGTCCTCATTGATGAACAAAGTGTGTCTAAAGCCGCCAATAAACTGGCTTTGACTCAACCTGCAATGAGTAACGCACTTAAACGTTTGCGTGATTTATTTGATGATCCATTATTAGTGAGAGCCGCAGGCACAATGACGCCAACTGCAAAAGCACTCAGCCTCAAACCTGAAATAGAATCACTGTTAAAAATGGCCGAAGAAATTACTCAGCCAAGTGAAATATTCGACCCGAGCACAGCAAATATTACGTTTCGGATCATGGCAAACGACTACCTTGAATCAACGCTTATTGCGCCGTTTATCACCCAGCAACTAGCAAAAAATCCGGGGCTTAATTTTGATATTTTGAGCCCAAGCGATGTTAACCTTCAGGATATGGAAAAAGGCACCATCGACCTTGCAATTAATCGCTTTAACGGCCTACCCCGCTCATTCCATCAAGCCAGTGTGTGGCGCGACAATTACTGCTGCTTAACACACCCAGACAACCCTTATTTACAGCAGCAAAACCTTGAAGGCTATCTGGCTCAAGAACACATTTGGGTGAATCGGGCTGGTTGGGGCGTAGAAGCGGCCGTGACGAATAAATCAGGCAGCCAAAAACTCGGCTGGGTCGATGAGGCCTTATGGCAACTAGAACAAACCCGCAATATTCGTGTATTCACCCGCCATTACATGGTGGCAAGCTTGCTGTGCCAATCACCAAAACTTATCGCCACACTCCCTCGCCGCCAAGCCATGTTATTAGCAAAACACACTGATTTGGTGATAAGTCCAGTGCCATTTCAAATAGTTCCTATTGAAGTGAAAATGTTATGGAGCCCTTTGTTACATCACGCAAACCCGCACCAGTGGCTGCGCAGAGAGCTACTTGCCTTTGCCGGTACGGTGGCTGATCGCTAAAAACAACATAATATTGATTAAATCAATATCAGTTATTGAAAACAACAATTTCATAAATAATGAGTGAAGGGCTAGAGTGAAGTTAAGCACATAAACAAAGAGAAAATGATTATGGAAACTTCAGCGCAATTCACTCAACAGGACGGCCTTTACATCAATGGTCAATTACACTCATTCATCGAGCAGCAGCTTTGTAAAAAAAGCGATTTAGCTTGCGAAGAAATTTACCAAACACTGGCAACGATGGTTGATGAGTTTGGCTGCCAATGCCGTAAAACCAAACATCAAGATGATGATGTTTTACAAGCAGACACACTGTTAAAAGCATATAGCTCTGTACGTTCTCACCCGCATTGTCATGTAGATGCGCAAACTACAACCGCAGTGCTCGATGAATACTGTTGCCAAGTACCGGCAATTTTAGTGGTAGCGTTAATGGACACATTAACAGGCATAACAAGTAACGAACCAGGTGCAGAGCACATTTACCAACGTGCAGCACAATTAACAGGTAAACCATGTGTCTACGCTGTTAAAAATGCCAATGCCGCTTAATATGGTTAATTATTTGAGTTACTTATTCGAGCGATGATGCTTTTTGCAAAATCACTGCAACTAAGCATCGTCGCAACGGCTACTAGGTTAGCTAAATCAAACGTCATTTCATTTGCGCTAAGCGTCTGTTCAAGCGCCTTTTCAATGTTATCCGCAGCTTGATGCCAGCCCATAAAACGTAGCATCATGACCGCACTTAAAATACTGCTTGTTGGATTTGCACTGTCTTCACCGGCGATGCGATTAAATGTACCATGAGTCGGTTCAAAAAAAGCCACTTCATTATTTAAATTTGCTGCAGGCATAATACCCACGCCACCCACCTGAGCTGTAAGCATATCAGCCAGGTAATCACCGTTTTGATTTGTTGTCACCACTACATCGAATTGCTCTGGGGTGAGCAGCGCTTGTTGTAGCATATTATCGGCAATCACTTCTTTGATGATTAAATCATCTTGATCGTCTCGTTCGATCACTAACCAACGACCATTTTCATGCGCTACAGCGTTAAACTCTTGCTCAGCAAGGGCAAATGCCCAGCGTTTAAACGCGCCATCGGTAAATTTAAGTACATTGCCTTTGTGCACCACCGTCAGTGATTCACTGCGCTCTTTAAGGGCAAAGTTGAGCGCGTAACGCATTAGTCGCTCTGCAGCCTCTTTCGAGCTATTTTTTATGCCAATGCCACATTGGTTATCAAAACGAAGTCGGGTGACCCCCATTTCTTGGCACAGAAAATCAAGCATACGTTCGTTGTCAATACTGCCAGCCTGCCACTCAATGCCCGAGTAAACGTCTTCAGAGCTGTCGCGTATTACAGTGATATTGGTTTTTTCTGGTTCTTTTAAAGGTGATGGTAAGTGTGGATAACTACGAATGGGCCGCATGTTAACGAATAAATCCATCTCATGACGAAGAGCCACATTTAAAGAACGAAAACCACCACCAAGAGGAGTAGTTAACGGCCCTTTGATAGCAATTTTATATTGCCTGACAGCATGTAAGGTTTCTTGCGGGAACCAATCACCATCGTAAAGCGCAGCAGCTTTTTCGCCATTGAACACTTCCATCCAATGTATTTGTTTATCACCTTGATAAGCATGACTCACCGCAGCGTCGACAATATTACGCATTACAGGAGAAATATCTTGGCCAACACCATCGCCTTCAATATAAGCAATAACCGGATTGTCAGGAATATGCCATCGCCCTTTACTATCGATAGTAATTTGTGCGCCCTTTGCTGGCACCGAAATGTGTTGATACTGCATCAAACTTTCCAAGCAATATGTTTTAACATTATTAGTATCAAGAAATAGCTAATTTGTCTGTGCTCATAGCGAAATAACGAGCATTCAACTAATTGATGTATCAATTATTAGTGAATGACATTGGCTATTTCATCTTCCATAGCGCAGAACAACGAGGCGATAAGTTGTGTATCAATCGTGACGGTGTCGTTTTTCAGCGCAGTATCTACGGCAACGGCCTTAACATAAAGCTTTTCACATTCGAACATATTGGCTGCGCCTTTTAACATATGCACATTTCTACTTAAACCATCGATATCCATGTTTTTGTACTGTTCACGCATTTCTACATACTGGCTTTCAAGGCCTTTAATATAGTCATCTTTGAGGGCCTGAAATTCTTTTTCGGGCAACTTGATGTCTGCCAATTCATCACAATCTAAATAGCTGGCAATTTTGTGGCTAAAGCCATTTCTGTCGATTGGTTTGGCTATTAAATCATTAAAGCCTTGTTTCATATAACGGGTGACTTCATGTTTCATAGTATTGGCTGTTAGGGCAATGATAGGTGCAGTAACACCTGTTGCCTGCATCATTTTTAATGCTTCTTGACCGTCCATAATCGGCATTTGAATATCCAGTAGAATAAGGTCAAAGCTGTCTTCGAGGGTTGCTTGCACAGCGTCTTTGCCATTTTCAACGGTGGTCACTGTCAGCCCCATACGCTCTAATATTCGTGCAATTAAACGTCGGTTATCTGGGTGGTCTTCAGCAAGTAGCACGCGCCCTTTTAGATTTTCTGGCGCATCGAGTTTACTAAATGGTGAGGTTTCAATAAGCTTCACTTCGCTCATGTCATTGAGCCAACGTGTGTTATCTGTGGTGTACACCGACATGGTGAAAATAAATTCACTGCCAGAACCCACATTACTTTTAACGCTGATATCACCATCCAATTTCTGCGCAAGGCTCTTTGAAATGTTAAGGCCAAGCCCGGTGCCACCATACTGGCGAGAAATACTAGAATCCGCTTGATAAAAGGCACTGAACAAGGCTTGTTGCTCTTTGTCTGTCATGCCGATACCGGTGTCTTTTACGCTTATCGACAACTTATCGTTATGACAGCTCACCGTTAAGGTTATACGCCCCACTTGAGTGAACTTAAGGGCATTGGTTGTGAGGTTTAATAAGATTTGCCTTAAACGACTCGGATCGGTGATCAAGTAGTCTGGCAACGGGAACTGATAATCCACACTGAATTTTAAGCCTTTATCGCGTATTTGCTTACCGATCAAAGACTCAATATTGGCAATGGTGGCAAACAAATCTGTTTCGACTAAATCAATCTCTAGCTTGTTTGCCTCAATTTTTGACATATCGAGTATATCGTTTATTAACCCAAGAACATGGCGGCTATTTTGTAAAATAACGCCAATACCATGATTACGCTCATGAGGCTTGATATCACCAAGCATAATGCCGTCTGCATAGCCAATTATTGAGGTCATTGGGGTACGAATTTCGTGGCTGATATTTGCCAAAAAGCGACTTTTGGCTTCATTGGCATCTCGTAATTCATCAGCCAACTCTTCAAGCTCTAAGGTTCTTAGTTGTACTTTTTCTTCTAAGTTTTTGTTTAGCTCTACGTTGTCATCATGTAATAACCTAAACTTGTCAGCAACAGCAAATGCTAGCAACATAGCGTCCATTGCCGTGCCTATCAAACCCAATAAATACAAATTAATTGAGGTGGCTGGCAACAAGCCTAAATTAGTTAAATTCCCGACCATGTTCGGTAGCATCATGGCAATATAGGCAAGCACAAAATAACGTGCCGGCTTAAAGCCAATCAGCATACAACGAATACCAATGTACAAGCCTAAACACAAAGCAACACCGGTAACTAATGTCGCCCAATAAAGACCAAAGCTTGGCCATAAAACACAAAAAGGGATGCCTAAAGTCGCAATAACCCCTACCGTTAAGGATAATTGAGCGAGCTTAGGGAACGTTTCTTTTAATTTGAGTAAATTATTGTAAAACAGAATATTGGTTAATGGTGTTAAGGCAAAACCTAGCCAATGAAGGTGCGGGTTATAGTAGCCAAACAATTGGTCTGATATATGAAAAAAATGACTCCATGCAAACACCCAAGATGCCGTAAATAACGCATAGTAAAGGTGAGTAACATCACGTGAGACTAAATAAATTAATAAGTTATAAAGTCCTAACGCAATCCCCACTCCAAAACAGAGCATCATGATCATATTTTCAAGAGTAATGGTTTCAAAATAATCTTGATAAGGTGTTAGTACCAGTTTTGCTGGGGTATAAAAGTAATCACTTTCAAAATAAGTGATTAGCGTATAGTGTTTATCTTTTTCAAGAGATAAGCGGTTACCATAGTGAAAGGCAAATTGATTTGGTTTTACACCGCCTGTAACAAACTGCTGAACCGGTGAGTTTGGATCAGTCATGTCGTAGATTCGACTTTCAATTTTTGATACAAGAGTGTTGTAGGGATAAAGTACTAAATCTTCAAATTCACTTTGATTTTCTATTTCAACGATTAGCCAATAACTGCCTCCAACTGAGCTAATACGAGATTGTGGCTTTTTATTTGCGCGCCATTTAGAGGTCTCAGCCACTGACGACGGAAACATATTATCGTTTGCGCTTAAAACTTGCCCAACATCATGCAGGTTTTGCTCCGCTGAGACATTCGTGTATACAAATGTCTCTTGTGCAAAGACCGAAGAACATAACAATAGAAAAAGCAGACCACAAATACACAGCTTTAACCGCATTCACTAGACTCCTTCACTACAACAAGCCTGCTGGTAATTAAAATTGAAAAGAAACGTCAAAACCATATCGTCTCCCTTCTCCTTTAAAGTCTTCAAGCATGCCTAGGAACGAGCTTAAATCGAACTTTAACTGACTGTATTCAGTATCAAATAAATTTTTGCCCCACAAAGTAAATGACCAATTATCAACATCGTATTTTAGATGCGCATTAACAATACTGAAGGCTTCTTGGCGGGCATAGGGATTCATGTTCTGGTCAAAATAAAACTCAGACTGATAATCGTAAATAATGTTGGCCGATAACGGATACGACGCCAAGCTGGTATCGTATTTTAATCCCGCTGAGACATTCCATTTAGAGGTAAAAGGCAGTTGATTATCGGTAATGCTATTACCAAGTGGGTCAACATAGTCCTCAAATTCTGCATGGGGGATATAACCCACAGCAAGTAACATGGCTAATTGCTTAGTTGCTTGATAGTTAATTTCAGTTTCAAGGCCATAGATTATTGAATCAGCAACATTTTCAAGTAATTGCACAGGCGGCATTTGTGGTGTTTCTGACGCTTGGTTCATAAACACTTGTTGGTCGTTGTAATCATAATAAAACGCCGCCCAGTTCATTCTTAATTGTTGCTTAGGCCAGTACGACTCTAAGCCAATTTCATGGGCATTCAAGCGCTCTTTACCGTAATTCGCTAAAATTGCTTGTTCTTCAGATGATAAGAATCCGCCATTGTAGCCGCCACTTTTACTGCCATTTGCAAATCGATAATAAACATTGCTTGCATCAGAATAACGGTAATTAACCGCAATTTGCCCTGTAAAACCGTTATCTGATTGCTCATCAGTAACGCGATAAAATGGCACCAGCACACCACTTAAATCGTTCACATCAACCACGGTATTTAATGTGGCGATTGAGTCATACTCTAGTGATTCATAGTCATATCTAAGACCTGCTGTAATCATCCATTGTTCTGCGACAGGCACTTCAATTTGGCTAAATACAGCCAAATTTTGCATCTTGATTTCGTTATCGTAAATAAAGGTCGCGGTTAAGTTTGTCGGTAAAATGCCGCGAAAATCGCGTAAAATATCATTTAAATTATCTTGCTCAATGGTTTCATCCGCGAAATAAACACCACTCGTTAGCGTGTAATCTGCAAATTCATTTAACAATCTAAATTCTTGGCTAAACATTTGGGTATCTAACCCAAGTACCCCTTCGCATAAGCGAGCTGGTGAACCATCGCAATTAAAGGCATGACTTCTTTGTAGATCATTAAAGCTCGACAATGAAGTAAATGTAGTTTGCTCGTTTACATGCCAATTTACTTCAGCGATAAAGCCATAGCCATCAGATTTATGAGGTGAGTCATTATTTACGCTTACCTCAAAAAAGTCGTCACTACCATCATTAAAGCCAAAATTATCAACACAGCGTGTTGACCCCGCCTCTGCTGGTGAACAAAGTTCACCGGTTAAAGGGTTCGCTACAACACCAATACTCCCTACAGGCTGGACAATACCGTCCCAATCTTCAATATGCGCTTGCAGGTAAAGATCAACCTCATCCCATTCAGACGAAAAAGATACACGGGCATTTTTTTGCTCCATGCCTGCCGTTGGCGAATCTGCAAAGGTATTTTTTGTTGAATATTGGTAGTCTTGATAGTTAACAGCAATACGCAATGCACTAGAGTCAGTTAATTGCTGATTCCACACGCCATCGAGGCTCGTGCCATTGTTATTGGCTACTCCTAAGCTCAATGATCCATAGCTATCAAGCTCAGGCCGATTTGAGCGAATAAGGATAGCCCCCCCCGTTGAATTACGACCAAATAAAGTCCCTTGTGGGCCGCGTAAAATTTCGAGTTGCTCAATGTCGTACAAATTCACAATTTGGTTATTGGCTGAGCCAACAGCCACACCATCAAGATACATGGCAACAGGTGACGTATTTGCGGTGTTGTAGTCAAGAAGACCCACCCCACGAATACTTATTGCGGGAGGTGTCCCCTCTGCGGCGTTTTGCGTTATTTTTACATTAGGTGAGAATAAACCAATCTCAGTTGAATCTTTAATATGTTGATTCTTGAGTAATTGTCCTTTCACTTGGCTCACCGCCACGCTAACGTCTTCAATTGCTTGAGGACGCTTTTGTGCGTATACACTAATGACTTCCATGTCTTTTCTAGTCTCTGCAGCCTGCGCAGCAGCGCTTGCAATGACACAGAGTACCAAGCTTGAACAAGATAGTGTCTTCAGCTTTGGATCAATAAGAAAAGGACGCTTCATTCGCATTTTGACCTTAAAAGAGGGAAACCTGTTAAATTCTTGTAATTTCCAGCTTAGTATAGACCAAAACAAAGATTAAAGTCGCATACAAATAACAAAGGCTAGTTATTTGTAATCAACACCATAATTGCTATCAGCATGATCATTCTTTTTCAAACGCATGTTCACCGCTAATCGTTTTGGGTAGACCGCAAATAGAACGTGCCGTTTGCATACCAGCCATTACAGCAGCTTCAACACAGCCCGCATTAACTCCGGTTTTTATCCAATCGCCAGTGATCCGTAAATTGACAAACTGACTACCATCAGTTGCAAGGCGGTATTTACTCGAATCAACCACAGATAACACATAGCGCTCACTGGGGTCTATATTAACGCGCCAGTACTGCTGTTCTGATACTGGTAAAATACTGTGAGGATCACTATAAAAAACCTGCCAATCAAATTTGTTATCAACATACGCATCAGGCCAAAGTGCCTGCATATCTGAACTAAACAAATTATGCATATTGCGTTTGACTTCTGCCTTCATTTGCTCTGGAAACTGATGCGCAGTTGCAGGAGGGTAACTATCACAACTAAATGCACTACAAAAATAAGCAATATTTTGTGGGCCACTGTCGCTTGGCCAATCTTCTTTATCGACTAAATTACCCATCGCAGCCCAGGTATCAAACGGCTCAACAAAACCACTTAATATAGGCCCCTCATTGCTTGGCACTGTGTCTTTAAAACCCAGTTGCTGGTTAGTTTTATTCAACCAGACTTGGCAAGCTTGCGTAGCCACACTTTGAACTTTTGTTGCTTGCAGAGAGAGCGCATAATCAACAGCAAGTAATTCTGGGGCTACATGCTCAAGTGAAGCAACCGACACACCTAAAATAAGCGTATCAAAGTCGATACCATGACGAAGAGTGATAGATGGCAGTGCTGTATTAAAATGCTCTTGGTAAACTTCTGGCCAGTTACTCCAAAAAGACTCAAGGTTTATTTGATACTCTTGCAGAAGGTGTGCTTGTTCAGAATTAATTTGTGAGTAAATTGGCTCACTTGGCCAACAAGGTAATTGTTTAACATCAATTAACGGCTCATAGTCTTCATTTTTTAGCCTCACTTGCTGACAAAGCTCTATTTCACTTACCAGCGGCTCACCTTGGTCAGTTTGCCCAGCAGATAAGTTAGTTAACTGATGGAAGAACTTAAACTTAACGCCACGCTGTTTTAATAATTCATAAATTGGCGCGAAAATAACATCGCCCATACCCGCTTGCATTTTCCACATTACACCGCCTTTATAGCAAAGGCCAATACGTAACATAGCAAGCGCAGCCACACCGGCCTCAACATTCGGCTTATTAAAATCACCATTTGGATAAGCAAACACTAAATCATAAAAACCGCGTACCGGTGCTGAATTCACACTGTAAGTTTTGTTAGCTCCATTTTTTTCAAGCCACTGACGAAAATCGTAGCAATTAATGACACCAAAGCCATCTCGGTAGACTTTATCTTTTATCAGCCCTGTGAGCATAGCAATGGCTAAGTCAGCGCAGATATAAAGTCGTCTTAATTCTGCGTTTTCATCCAGTAAGTCAATTATCTGCTCTTTGAACCAACGCTTTATCTTGCGAACGATATACCAAATAACGAGGCGATCAGCTTGTTTACTTGTGTGGGTTGTTTGCTGCGAAGTAAACTGCAATAAGTGCGTCAGTAATGAGCGAGGGCTTGATACTACTTCTGCCGCTCCCGCCTCAATATCATCGATAAATTGCCTTGCCCCACTAAGCTGGGTATCAATATCCGTTTTGATCTCTTGGTACATATACTTAAGTAAAGACTGATCTCGTGATTTTTTGGTCACCAATTTTGTTTTAGCTTGGTGCTGCTGACACACTAGCTCAATGCCTTCTGTCCATTTTTTGAGCCATGCTAATGTCATGGTGATAAAATCCCACACCGAAATATCAAGGCTGCCATCAGCAGGATTTCCAGCAACTGTTGGAAAATCAATAGGCCAAGTTTGCCATTCGTTATCAATGAATTCTTGCAAAGCAATAAAACTATGCGGTTTGAATGCCTGCTGCCAGGTTGCCAGCGAACAACTAGCAGGTCGGTTGAGTGAGTTATATACTCCTTCAAGGGTACGAAAACTATTTACATAAGCACCAAACCACACATGTAAACCATGCTCTTCAATACGCTGACCAAAATGGCTATTACGACCACTTGCGCCCTTGCCTCCTAAGCGCCAGCCCTGTTGATACACGGTTATTTCACGATGTTGCTGCCAGTCTGACTGCTCTGTCAGATAAACTGCTGCGGTCATTGCTGCTACACCGCCACCGACAATAGTAATTTTTTCTTTTTGCATGGTTATCCTTTACTCTGGTAAAACTTGAGTTGCGCCAAGTTGGTCAAAATCCATATTGACGTAAAACGGTAAGTGAACAGATTGTTTGCCAAGTGCTATGCCGAACATGTCATTAAGCGGAAAACTCGCCAGAGATTTAACATTAAGCTTAAAATCATTATGTAAAAGTGTTAACTGATGGACTTTTTTGATTACAGACGGTGAATGAACCACGCTCTGATAAACTGCTTTATCACCCTCTCCATCGGGAAATTGCTTAAACAAAATTTGATCCATCTGGGGATGAATGAAACCCTCTAACAATTGTTTTAGCAGTGCTAAGTCAATACCTTTAACTTGAGGGTCAAATAAATCAGCAACGCGTTTTGAAAATCGTGAAACGTTGTCGAGCAAATTTTCAGAGATGCTCGCGTCCGTTTGCTCAATAGTTAGCAACTCATGCATTGCTAATTTAGAATCAGGTTTAAACACATCAAAGCATTCAAGGGATATAGCAAACCGACCAGCGTCATCTAACGCAGATGGCATTTGATATTCACATAAATATTTATTGTAACCCCACGCCTCTCTGCCATTAATTAAAGCATAAATGTTATTTACGCTGATAAACGCCGGATACCAGTAGAGGTGATTAATATCTCCCTTGACCATTTTTGCTACGGGAAGCCAAATAATGATATCCGTTTCTTGCATCCACCCATGCTCTGAAAAGGGAGGTGTCAAAGAGGAGATTTTTTCTATGTCAGTAAAGGTGAGCAAGCAACTGCTACCTAATACATTAAAAGAGACTGAATCTGTAGCCAGTAAATTCAATGTGGTATCAACATAAGCCTGCATCTTTTGCTCACATGCTGAGACAAAAAAACCATACATTTGCGCATTCGTCATGCGACAGGGGGGTTTAGCAACAGGGTTCGATAAAAAGTGGCTGTAATTTGAATGGTCCGTCATAGTTATTACTTATAATATTGTTTAGTAATAACTATAGACTAGTCTTTATGCATTAGTCACGAGTTGTTCGCAATCATGGCTGAGCAAAAGTTGTTTTGTAAAGTACTGAAAAGCGCGTTGATTAAAGTTATCTGATAAAGGGTTCATAAACCCATGCTCATATTGTGTAATGTCACATTGAACACCTGCTTTGGCTTTTAAAGCAGACACCACCGGAGCAAGCTCAAAATGCGTTTCTTTTTTAGGAAAAATAAACCTAAAAGGAATAGACGCCTCAAGCTCAAGGTGATTTCTCACTTGTGATGGGTAAAAAGCAATAACCCGTTTTATCGCTGTATTTTTCAACTCTGCTTGAGCACGCCAAACGGCTGTTGCTCCAGCACTAAACGCGATAATTGTTGTAGGCTCACGCAGGGATGACATCTTCAGATGCACTTTTTCGAGATAACCGTCATGGCCACAATGAGTCAGAAAGTGTTGATATTGAAACTGTTCATTAATAGGAAGTTGAATTTGACCCGAATATGGATCACATAGGCACGTTTTGCCACGAAGCTGCTGAGCAAGCTGGGTTAAATGCGCAGTTTTCCCAAAAATATCCGTTACTAACAGGTAATTCATGATCATACCTATTTATTGTTGTTTTTGTGCCAATTCACACTACACTTGTTTCGAAAAAATATCCAGAAATTAATTGCTGTGTTTAAAAAATAAACCTTGCACTATGAAAAATCTTAACGTAATCTAGTCCTCTGGTTTTAAAAAACCTCGCGGTTAACCCCTTACCTTGATCCAGTAATTCCCGCATATTCGTATAAACACTTGCAACCCGAGTTGCTAAATGACATTTAGATGAATTTATAAATCATCACTAAACTGTCACAAACTTAGTCAACACTGTATGCAAGACAACAAATGTCGGTCTGTATTTTTTAATGCCTTTTAAAGCTCTACAGACACAGACAAAAAGAAAGAGTGAGTTTTATTATGTCATATAAATACAATGGATCTTTGATCCAAATCGCACATCCAGTGCAATCAATTTCGGTTAACAAACAGCGTGTAATCTTTAGTGACACGCAGGGCTTGAAAAATGCCATTTTCCAAAAGGCGAGTGATGCCCGTCAATTTGTTAAGTGGTTAAAAGCCAACTAAAACCAACCGATTAACGCCAGCTACAATGCTGGCGTTATAGTCTACATACCTACTATCACAAACCTAAATCCCTGCTAAACTTAGATTTAACAATACTTAATTATAGGTAGTAACAATGCGTCGTTTCTGGTTGCTTTTGTTATTTTTTTGCAGTGCTGTTTCACAGGCAACTGAACAACCAAAAGTCATTGAGTGGATCATGGTTGATTTTGCTCCCTACTACATCATGAATGACAAGTATGAAGGTACAGGGCGAGATGAGAGCGTAATCAAACTGCTTGAACAAGCGATGCCTGATTACACTTTTAAGCGCTCCCTGTTTCCTGCAAGTCGCGCAGTGCATGAGCTATCAAATCCATATAATAATTACTGTATGCTATCTTTGTACCAAAGTGAGCATCGCCGTCAGCATATTGTTTTTTCTAAACATACATCAACAGTTGGGTTATCCCCTTCTATAGCAATTAGAAAAGAGTTAGTGAATACTCTAGATCTGAACACAGCAAAGCCTGTTTCATTAAAAACATTACTTGCAGATAAGCACCTTGCTCTTGGAGTGTCTATGAGTCGCTCATTTGGTAAGGACATAGATAATGTTATAAACACCAGCCATGATGCCAATATTATCTCAAGACCCGGTCGCGACACTTTAGCAAGTTTGACATACATGCTTAATAAGAAACGAATTGATATACTGCTTGGCTACCCCAGCGAGCATTACTATTTAGCTCGTTCAATGGGATTTGAAGATGAGCTCACACAATTGACACTGTCAGAGGCGCCCGATTTAAGCCTTGGTTATATTGGCTGTACGAATAACGAACAAGGTAGTGAGCATATAAAACAGTTAGATATTACGCTTGAAAAAATAGCCCATAGTCAGGCTTTTCACGATGTGATGATAAGGTGGCTACCCGATAATTTGCAGCCTATTTTGGAAAAGAGATTAATTAAAAGAAATGAAAGTGCCGCCCATTAAGCGGCACTGATTTAAACTGTTGTTACTTACGAATACCTTCAATAAATAAACCAATATCAACATGTGTTGATGCTGGGCCAAGGTTGTAGTCGATACCATAGTCAGCTAGTTTTAGGCTTGTTTCGCCTTCAAAACCAACGCGGTAACCACCCCAAGGATCTTTACCTTCACCAATTTTATCAATTTCAAAAGTAATGGTTTTAGTAACACCATTTAAGGTAAATTCACCTGTAACATCCGCTTCATCACCGTCTTCATCAAACTTGATTGAGGTACTTTTAAATGTTGCAGTTGGGTATTTATCAACATTTAAGAAGTCTTTGCTGCGTAAGTGCTTGTCACGCTCAGCATGGTTTGAGTCGATGCTTTTAGTATCAATCGTTACATTGATTTTAGATGCATTAGGCGCTTTATCGTCATAGCTAAAATCACCTGAGAAAGTATTAAAGCGACCATGTAACCAGCTGTAACCTAGGTGCTTAATTTTAAAAGTTACAAATGCGTGTGCACCGTCTGTATCAATAACGTAGTCAGCTGCATTTGCGTTTGCTGTTGAGAAAAGTGCAGCACTTAGTGCTGTGCCTAATAGTAATTTTTTCATATTAATCATCCTTCAATGGTTTGATCATTCTAATTAAGGTTTTATCTTTATCGATAAAATGATGTTTTAGTGCCCCTAAAGCATGTAAAACAACCACAGCTATTAGCCCATACGCGGCATAAAAGTGAATTTTACCTGCAGTATCTTCTTGGTTTGCGACCGACTCTGGTAATGCCGGTACAGCAAATAAATTAAATACTTCAATTGCACGGCCATCAGCCGTAGAAATTAAATAGCCCGATGTCACAATAACGATTAGAGCTAAATAAATCAGTTTATGTACTGAGTGAGCAACATGATTCATTGCCTTTGAGCTACCAGCAACAGGCTCAGGTTGAGTACCTAACAAGCGCCAACCAAAACGAAACAACAATAATGCCGCTAAGGTAATACCCACGCTTTTATGTAAATCCAAAGAGCCTTTGTACCATGCATCATAATAGGTTAACTCAACCATATACACGCCTAAGCCAAACAAACCAAACACCCCAAGTGCCATTAACCAGTGCACTAAGATGGCGACCCAGCCATAAGTTGACTTTGAATTCTTTAACATACTCATTTCCTATGAGAATTACGAAACTAAGTACAGCTTAGCTTAGGATTTATATAATGAAAATAGCGTAAAACGAACAGCTTCTGTGCGTATATGCACACCCTTAGGCAAAGTTGAAAGGGGAAAGTGGAAAGGAAAAAGACAGAAGGTGTTAGGTACTATACGGTAATTTGATATAGGCAATTTCGACTTTTTTCACCAAAAAAACAAAGCCAACTTCTGCTGGCTGTGGTTTCAAATCATTACCTCCAAGGGGAGTCAGAACGACCAATTCTCCAACCTGAGCAAGGGTTATATTCAATATATTCTGAATTAGGGCAGAAAACATGAAACATTTCGTCGTCCTCATCTGATAAACACAGAATTTCTACAAGAACAAAGTTATCAAAAGATAAAGTTACGTCGCCAACATCATTTTGAGATACAGCCCTAATTGAACCAAAACTGATAGTTTTAAGTTTTTCATCTAGCTCTTCATTTGTTTCAACGTCATCTAAACATGCACAAATTACCTGTTTATTTTTAATAACTCTCCAATTACTTGAATATGTTCCAATTTCCCATTCACGGTACTCTCCAGAACTAGCTTCGTTATCTTTTTTTCCAAAGCCTAAACTCAAGGATGTGCTATTACCAACTGCTTGGCGAACACAATACAAGTTAATAACTTCATTTATTTTCTATTACACTATTAATCATTATCCCCCCAAAGATTTTAGCCTGCTTGTAACACACATTATGACAATTAATATAGAGATAACCTCACTATCTTAGACAATGGAATACACACTCTTTAGTAAAGTTTAATTGGGAGATATAAGTTAATTCTAAATCTAACTCAGCCGATTTCAAAAGAAGTGACACCAAAAATACGATTTAATGGCAAGCTCGGACATTCGCCGGTAAACATTCTGGCGGTTTCAAATGACACCTGCATGTTGTATTTCTGTGCCAAAGCGACAGCAGCTTGATTGATTTCTGGCGTATCAAGGAAAATAGCTTCAGATGCAGTCACTTTAGATTTTAAAGCAAGGAACAAAGATTCACCCACTTCTGGTGAGTCGGCAAATAAAGGGCCAATTTTAAAGCCGTTCTGACATTTGCGAATTACCCCGTATCCTGCCAATTCCCCATTGCTCATTACGCCCAAAGCGTCGCATTGGGGTTGGCTTAACCAGGCTTTAGTAAAGTTTGCCCTATTTACTGGGAAAAAAGCCTGTTCGTATGCGTCAATAATTTCGAATGGCACAGTGGCAAGATCAACAATATCTGAATTTTGCCGTGAATTACCACCACCGACTCCTGCAAAACGAATATTGCGATAGGCCAGGTTAAAACCAGACTTTTTATAGTTTTCTTGCTGTTCCACCACACCATCAAGGCCGATATTCAACCCTTCAAGGCGCTTTAACGCGGCATTCCAAATTTGTATTCCGTAACCTTTGCCTCGGTAATCAGGTTTAACAATGTAAAAGCCGATAAAGCCAAATGCATCGTGATAATTAATGGCAGAAATTGTAGCAATAGGCTCATCGCCAAGAAAACCAACCAGAAATCCTTCAGGATCAGCAGCAAAATAACACTCTGCATCATTAAGGCCTGGATTCCAGCCTTCTGCTGCAGCCCAATCAATCATGAGCTCGACTTCCTTCTTGGTCATGGTTTTGATTGTAAAGTGTTTACTTTGCATCTGCTTTCCTTAAAATTTCCGTTTGCTAATCAGTGAATTAAATAATACTAAAATCGCACTATCTAAGTAGATTGATTCAAATCTGAATCGCAAATTATGCGCATTCACAATTAATAATAGGCTCTAGCTTATTATGGTTATAAATATACAAACCAAAAGTATCAAACATATCTCTACCAAATTCCGAGGAAATATCCACGTAATTTTCTAGACCTTGATAGCTGTATAAAATAGCAACCTTGCCTTCGAAACCAAGAGGAACAGGCTTTCCTTTACCGACAACATTTGCGTTATCGCCATTGATACCATCCCACCCATATTTTTCTGGGTCAAAAATTAATTGCACAGAACCACAATTTAAACATTCAAGGTATATCGGAGGTAGAATGTTCACATTTTCTCGTTTGCGAAAGAAACCCTTAACTTCAACTTCTTTGTGGCCTAAAACAGAATAAGCATCGTGCCCGCATTTACAATGAACAGCTTTGCTCACAAATAGCTCATCAAGTTGAAGTTGTGGTAGCTCTAAACTCTTTAATACGAAATTCGAAAAACAATTTGGTGAGTGAGCTTTCAATTCTTCTAGTGTATTCATTTTCTCCCCTAGGAGCTAATGCCCTTAAAATACTCAAATCAAGCATTTTAGGTACTTTTTATCTTGTTTATTGAAATCTATTTTTTATTAGTTCACTACTTAGTCATTTTAATGATTTCTTGCACTACTCGGTGTTTAGTATTTTCAATAAACACCTGGGTAGATAGTTAGCAATTATATTTTACTTGCTGTTATTTCAATCCTGTACACTTCAACACCCTCAGTTCCAACCTCAATCGTTGCAGGTTCGTTAAGGTTTACCATTAACTTAGGTTCCTGAAATTTATTGTAAGAGCCATTTTCAAATTTATAGAGTGCTGATGTTAGTGTCACAATTTGCTCGTCCAATGTAGGGGTTACATCAAATTTAAGAATATCATCTGCAGTCACTGTTTGAGTTTTGTCTTCTTCAGTTTTAACAACGTGCGTTTTTACAAGTTGATTATTCAAATAAAGGTTAAGGTCTAATTGCAAATTTTCTGCAGCTGAGGCTCCAAATGCAACGAGAGATAACAGTAGCATTCCTAACTTTTTCATTATATTTTCCTTAATAGTAGGCTTACCCCAAAATGGGAAAAACCAACTTATCAGCTACTGAGTCTTGGCGCAATTGTTTAACACTTTGTAAGTTATGTGTTTTATTAGAATACAAAGCAGACTTTAGTGATTATCTTGATTGTTGATGACCTACTTGCCATGAAGAAGGCACAGATTTTGAAACTTAAATCTAACCACTTAAAGCTTTAAACAGAAAAATTTTAGCTTCCAGCTATTCGCTCTCTTCCACTAAACCAACATATATCTGGCTATTGGCATCTACCTGAAAGCAGCTGATCAGGTTTTCTTTCACCAGTTCTAACATGGCGATAAAGCTAACTACAACACCGCTTCTGCCCTCTTCAATAGTAAAAAGAGTACTAAAAGGCAACTGTGATTGGGCTTCTGAGAGCTTATCTAAGATTAAGCTCATACGTTCACGGGTCGATAAAGCCTCTGCGGTAATATGATGGTGCTCAAATGTTTTAGCTCGGGCCATAACGTCGCTTAGTGCAACTAACAAGTCTTTCATATCAACGTCAGGTAACAGTAACTCACGCTCACCAAATTCTGGCACCATTGCTTCGGCTACAAAGATATCGCGGCCTTCGCGAGGAATTTCGTCAAGATTTTCGGCAGCTTTTTTAAATTGTTCGTATTCCTGTAAACGTCTTACAAGCTCAGCTCGTGGGTCTTCTTCTTCTTCAAGCTCTTCATGTTTTGGTAGCAATAATCTTGATTTAATTTGTGCTAATAACGCTGCCATGACAAGGTATTCACCAGCCAGTTCAAGCTGAAACTCACTCATCATTTCAACATAACTAACGTATTGCTCAGTAATGCTAAAAATAGAGAGCTCTAGCACATCTAGTTTGTGTTTTTTGATTAAATACAAAAGTAAATCAAGAGGGCCTTCAAAGGTCTCTAAAATGATCTCCAACGCATCGGGAGGAATATATAAGTCTTCAGGTTTGTCGACCACCGCTTTGCCATGCAAAAAAGCCAGTGGCAGCTTTTGCTGTACTGGCTCTTGTAAGTTATCTTGGGCATCAAGCTCTTGGCTAGTCAATGAAGTCTCTACAGTTCAAATGGTTTAGTATCACCACAACCCACACGTAAAATTTCGATATCATCATCCGACAAATCAATCACTGTGGTTGCCTGTTCAGGAAGATAACCACCATGAATAATTAAATCAACTTGCTTTTCAATGCGATCGCGAATTTCATCAGGATCAGCTTCTGTAAATTGCTCACCCGGTAAAATTAAAGAACACGACATTAAAGGCTCACCTAACTCAGCCAATAAAGCACAAGTGATCGGATGTTCTATAACACGAATACCAATGGTTTTTTTCTTCTCGTTCAATAAACGCTTTGGTACTTCTTTAGTGCCTTTGAAGATAAAAGTATAAGGCCCTGGAGTGTTATTTTTAATTAATCTGAATAACTGATTATCAACGCGAGCATAGGTTGATAGCTCCGATAAGTCGCGACATACCAAAGTAAAGTTATGATGTTTTTCAACACCACGGATACGCTCAATGCGCTCTTTTGCTTGCTTATTACCAATACTACAACCAATTGCGTAGCCTGAATCGGTTGGATAAACAATCACACCACCTTGTTTAATTATATCAACCGCTTGGCTGATCAAACGTGGTTGCGGATTATCTGGATGAATATGAAAAAACTGACTCATTATACGCTCCTATTGCCCTTCCCATGCTTGCCAAACCCCTTGGCAATCTTTTGGTAAGTATAAATTTTTACCCAGCTCTAACCAACTTGTCGGAAAATGAAAATCTGAACCTTGCGATGCAAGTAACCCGTATTCACGACTCAATCCACCTAAAAACTGGCGCTCACTCGGCGCTTGCTGCGGTTGTGCCACTTCCATAGCATCGCCACCTGCGTCTTTAAATTCAATAATTAACTTACGCAGCCACTTGTTCGACATTTGATAACGCCCAGGATGTGCAAGTACAGCAACTCCACCAGCTTGATGAATAGCAGCAATTGCTGTTTGCATATCGCACCAACTACTTGGCACATAGCCTGTTTTTCCTCGCCCTAAGTATTTTTTAAATACGCCTGGGAAGTTTTTAGCTACACCACGCTCAATCAGTGCACGGGCAAAATGCGCGCGTGTGATTTGTGCGTTTTCAGCAAATGTTTTTGCTTGGTCGTAAATGCCTTCAAAACCATTTTTAGCAAGGCGACGACCGATCTCTAAAGCGCGCTCTTCACGCTTGGCTTGTTGCGCCTGTAACAATGACAACAGCGCGTCATTTTCATCATCAACATTTAAACCAACAATATGAATTTCAAAGCTTTCCCATTTTGTTGATACTTCAACGCCAGAAATTAATTTAAGCGGTAAATTATCATCTGCAATGACTTGGCGAGCTGGTTTTATTGCACTTAACGTGTCGTGATCGGTAATTGCAAACACATCTATGTTTTTCTCAACCGCGCGATGTAACAATTGCTCGACTGATAGCTGACCATCTGAGTATGTGGTGTGGCTATGTAAATCGTATTTTATCAAAGGGAAAGACTGCTTTACGTAAGTTCTTGAATCAATGATGTGAGTATAACAAAAATTTAGTGCCAGGGCGTGATTATCTTTTTAGGTTAGACACATATACCCACATAAATGGGCAATTACGAGAGGTAAATGCCCAACACGTATTAATATGTAAATTAATGCTTGACAGTATCGGCATAGGTACGCTTTACTGTATGCACTTTCAGACACGTTAAATAAGTAATAACAATGAACAAAACAATTCAAATCACAATTTGGTGGTGGCACTCGTAACTAGCGGGTGACGAATTGTCGTGTCTAACGATTTCAAAACCCGCTCATGTAGCGGGTTTTTTTATATCTAAATTTTAAGGCTTTATAATGAATTACATAGCAACTCTTACACATCATTGGTGGTGGCGCCTGGCTTAGCGGGACGGTAAGGGTCTATCTAATTTATAGGCATCTTTATACGAACCCCGCCAAGCATCGCTTCGCGGGGTTTTGTTTTTTAAAGAGTTTTTGGGAATGAGGGAGAATGAGGTTTGATTTTTAGTCATATAACAACGACACCGGGTGAAGTAACCAGTATCACTCAAGTGCGCGACTACATCAGTAGCCCACTTGCGTTATACAGTTTACTCGATAAGCCTAATTCACTGCTGTTAGAGTCTGCTGAAATTGATTCTAAAGACAGTGTAAAAAGTCTAATTTTGGTTGACTCAGCGCTACGTATTGTTTGCCAAGGCAAACAGGTCACACTCACTGCACAGTCAAATAACGGCAAACAATTACTGCCTTATTTACAAACTCATGTGCAAAATTGCTCTGCTGAGCTTGTAGAAGACACATTAACGTTAACCTACAACGAGGTAGCAAGCGACATTGATGAAGCCAGTAAACTAGTTGCAGATAACGCATTTAGTGCGCTACGTAGCTGTATTAATAGTATTAAAAGCACCACAGACAACCCATTTTCTGTGTTCTTAGGCGGTGTATTTGCCTACGATATGGTTGCTAATTTCGAAACTCTTTCTGATGTGCCTGACGGCGAAAACAGCTGCCCTGATTATGTTTTCTACCTAGCCGAAACGTTAGTTGTCATCGACCATCAAGCAAAAACAACCGAGCTAATTGGCAATGTATTTAACGGCCCTGAAGTTCATGCTAATTGCTTTGAGGTTGGTCAACAGTTAGAGCGTTTAAATGCCGTATGTGACAATGCACAAAGCTACCAAGGGCAAAAGCAAACAGGCTCAAACCCAATTTCTGTCGATGTTAGCGACGAGCAATACTGCGAACACGTCATCAAGTTAAAAAAGAACATCGTTGATGGCGATATTTTCCAAGTTGTTCCATCACGTACTTTTTCTCTCGCCTGCCCAGACTCACTTCATGCTTACAGCCAACTAAAACAACAAAACCCAAGCCCATATATGTTTTACATGCGCGATGAAGAGTTCGTATTATTCGGCGCATCACCCGAGTCAGCCCTCAAATATTGCGCAGAGAGTAAACAAGTTGAGGTATACCCAATTGCTGGTACTCGCCCTCGTGGCAAGTTTGCTAACGGGCAAATTAATCCAGACCTAGACAGCCGCATTGAGCTTGAACTTCGTAACGACCAAAAAGAACGTGCCGAGCACCTGATGTTAGTTGATTTAGCGCGAAATGATGTAGCCCGTATTAGCGTACCAGGCACACGTCACGCGAAAGAATTATTAAAAGTAGACCGCTACTCACAAGTGATGCATTTAGTTTCACGCGTGGTGGGTACTTTAAAACCCGAACTCGATGCGCTGCATGCTTACCAAGCTTGTATGAACATGGGCACCTTAGTGGGTGCACCTAAAGTACGCGCTGCTGAGTTAGTTCGTCAAACTGAACAAAAACGCCGCGGCAGCTATGGCGGTGCTGTGGGTTATTTAACGGGCGATGGCGCCATGGATAGCTGTATTGTTATTCGCTCTGCCTTTGTTAAAAACGGCACAGCCTACGTGCAAGCAGGTGCAGGTGTGGTGTTTGATTCAGATCCACAATCAGAAGCCAATGAAACCCGCGCTAAAGCACAAGCTGTGATCACTGCGATTCAATCGACTTACGAGGCACAATAATGACGACAACATCAGCCTATAAAATCTACTTTTTAGATAACTTTGATTCATTTAGTTATAACTTAGTCGATGAACTTTCTATGTTAGGGTGCCAGTTAGTGGTATACCGTAATAACATCAGTGCACAAAGCATCTTTGACAAAATGTGCCAAGAAACCGTACCTGTGTTATTAGTACTTTCACCCGGCCCTGGCGCACCATCTGATGCGGGTTGTTTAATGGAACTCATTGAACTGTGTAAAGGCCGCTTCCCTATGCTGGGCATCTGTTTAGGCCAGCAAGCACTAACACAAAGCTACGGTGGGGTTATTGGTCATGCAGGTGAAACAGTGCATGGCAAGTCATCAATTATTACGTTGACTGAGCACCCTGTATTTGCGGGTATGGGCGATAAAATGCCGGTTGCTCGTTATCATTCATTAATGGCAACCAAAGTCCCTGATGACGTTGAAGTAATTGCTTGTTATGAAAATATTCCGATGGCAATTTACCATCAACAAGATAATGCCCTTGGCTATCAGTTTCATCCTGAGTCAATTTTAACGCCAAATGGCGCATTGCTATTACAACAAAGCATTGAATTTTTAACAGCACGCGTGCAGTAGAGGAATAACATGGAAGCAACAACTCAAACCCAGTTAAACCAATTATTAGCAAAGCAAGATTTATCATTTTCGCAAGCAACTGAATTGTTTGACGCCATCATGAATGGCAAACTTAATGATATTGAATTAACTGCTGCACTTATCGCCCTAAAACTAAAAGGCGAAACAAGTGATGAAATCGCCGGTGCTGCAGCATCAATGCGTGCCAATGCAGTGCCATTTCAAACCAACAAAACCTTGCTTGCTGATAGCTGTGGTACCGGTGGCGATGGCTCAAACACCATTAATATTAGTACCACAGCTGCTATTGTTGCCGCCGCTGCGGGCATCAATATGGTCAAACATGGTAATCGCAGTGTGTCGAGTAATTCGGGCTCAGCGGATTTACTTAAAGCCTTGGGTATCAATATCGATATGAGCCCTGAGCAAGCTGCCCATTGTTTAGACAATACTGGGTTTACATTTTTATTTGCACCGCATTATCACAGTGGTGTACGCCATGCGATGGGCGTGCGAACAGCCCTTAAAAGCCGCACAATTTTTAATATTTTAGGGCCGCTGGCAAACCCTGCAGCCCCTGAGGTGCAATTGCTTGGTGTTTATGACCCTTCGCTGTGTTTACCAATGGCCGAAACCTTAAAAACCCTTGGCACAAAACGCGCCATGGTGGTTCACGGTGCAGGCACTGACGAAATTGCCTTGCACGGGACAACCAAAGTGGTTGAGCTAAATAACGGTGAACTGAGCGAATACACGCTAACAGCGAGCGATTTTGGTCTTGCAAACTATTCACTTGAACAACTTGCAGGCCAAGGGCCAGAATATAACGCAAAAGCAAGCTTAGCGATTTTACAAGGTCAAGGTGAGATGGCGCATAACGCAGCCATTATAGCCAACGTTGCCGCCCTTCTTTATTTAACCGATAAAGCAAGTGATTTAAAAGCAGCCGCAGATCAAGTAAGCGAATTATTAGCATCATGTAAAGCGATGGACACATTGAACGCAATTATTGAGGTAAGTCATGGCTAACGTGTTAGACAAAATTGTTGCCGACAAACGCATTGAATTAGAACAAAGAAAAGCACAGCGCCCGCTTGAGTCATTCATTGGCGATGTTGTGCCAACCAAGCGTGACTTTGAAGCGGCGTTAGCAGCAACAGGCACACAATTTATTTTAGAGTGTAAAAAGGCCTCACCGTCAAAAGGGCTTATTCGCGAACCATTCAATTTAGACGAAATTACATCGGTTTATAAAAAATACGCAACTTGTATGAGCGTATTAACTGACGAAAAATATTTCCAAGGTAGCTATCAGTACCTCGAATACGTGCGCAGCCAAGTGGAGCAGCCGCTTATTTGTAAAGACTTCTTTATTGATGAGTACCAAGTTTACTTAGCACGCTTATCTGGTGGTGATGCCATTTTATTAATGCTCTCAGTCCTTGATGACGAGCAATATTTAGCGCTTCACAAAGTGGCTGACTCTTTAAACATGTCGGTACTAACAGAAGTCAGTAATGAGCAAGAAGTAAGTCGTGCACTTGCACTTAATGCCAGCCTAATTGGTATTAATAACCGCGACCTTCGTGATTTAAGTACTGATCTTGCAACAACAGAGCGATTACGCCAGCTTATCCCAAATGACAAAGTGGTTATTTCAGAGTCGGGCATTTATACCCATAAAGATGTAAAACGCCTTGCGCCACTGTGCGATGGCTTTTTAATTGGCAGCTCACTAATGGCTGAGCGCGACTTAGAAGCCGCATGTCGTAAAGTCATTTTAGGTGAAAACAAAGTGTGCGGTTTAACTCGTTCACAAGATGCGATGGCAGCCTATGCCAGTGGTGCGGTGTATGGTGGCTTAATTTTTTATCCTAAGTCACCGCGCTATGTTGATATCGACTGTGCCAAGCAAGTTACGCAAAGTGCCCCACTCGCGTATGTAGGTGTGTTTGTCAATGCGCCTCTTGAACAAGTGGTCGATTATGCTCAAAGCTTGAAACTAGCTGCAGTGCAATTACATGGTGACGAGAATAGCGAGTATATTCAAAGTCTCAGAAAGCAATTACCGCTTGGCTGTGAAATTTGGAAAGCCCAAGCCGTTAAAGGTGAATTACCTAAACCGCTTGAAGGGGTTGACCGCCATTTATACGATACTTACAGCAAAAGCCAAAAAGGCGGCACTGGCGAAGCATTTGATTGGTCTGTGCTAGAGACGGCAACGGTACCTTTTATGTTAGCCGGTGGTTTAAACCCAGAGAATATTCATGCAGCGCTTTATCGCGGTGCTAATGGCCTTGACCTAAATTCTGGCGTTGAAACGTCAGCGGGCAAAAAGTGCCAAACAAAATTACAAAATGCGTTTTCGCATATCAGAAATTATTGAGGTTAGAATGCAAAATCCAGCTTATTTCGGTGAATTCGGTGGTATGTTTGTACCACAGCTGCTTGTGCCAGCACTCAAGCAACTAGAAGCAGAGTTTAATAAATCACAAAACGATCCAGCTTTTCAGGCTGAGTTTGAAAAACTATTAAATGAATACGCAGGTCGTCCTACGCCATTAACTCTGACACGTAACTTAGTTAAAAATCCTAAGGTAAAACTGTATTTAAAGCGTGAAGATTTACTCCATGGTGGTGCGCACAAAACCAACCAAGTACTTGGTCAGGCATTGCTCACCAAGCGTATGGGTAAAAAAGAAGTGATTGCAGAAACAGGTGCCGGCCAACACGGTGTTGCAACGGCCCTTGCGTGTGCCCTACTTGGCTTAAAATGCCGTGTTTACATGGGTGCAAAAGACGTTGAACGTCAGCAACCAAACGTATTTCGTATGAAACTAATGGGTGCAGAGGTTATTCCTGTCACAGCAGGCTCTGGTACTTTAAAAGACGCAGTAAACGAAGCATTGCGTGACTGGTCAGCAAATTATAAAGATGCTCACTATTTACTAGGCACTGCAGCAGGCCCTCACCCATTCCCAACCATGGTGCGTGAGTTCCAAAAAATGATTGGTGAAGAAGCAAAACAACAAGTGCTTAAAGCTGAAGGTCGCTTACCGGATGCAGTGCTGGCTTGTGTAGGTGGTGGTTCTAACGCCATTGGTATGTTCACAGACTTTATTGATGAGCCAAGCGTAAAACTAATTGGTGTAGAACCCGCTGGTAAAGGCTTAGATACCCATCAACACGGTGCTACGCTATGTAAAGGCACAAAAGGCATTTTACACGGTACCTATACTTATATTATGCAAAATGACGATGGCCAAATTGAAGAGTCTTATTCTGTATCAGCAGGTCTTGATTACCCAGCTGTAGGCCCACAACATGCTCATTTACATGAAACTGGCCGTGCAGAGTACGTTGGTATTAGCGATACTGAAGCGCTTGAAGCGTTCCAACTACTGGCTAAAAACGAAGGGATTATTCCAGCGCTTGAATCAAGCCATGCCCTTGCATACGCCCTTAAATATGCCGAACAACAAACCGAAGACACTATTTTAGTAGTAAACCTAAGTGGCCGAGGCGATAAAGATTTGGCTCACGTACACAGTGTTTTATCAGAAGGAGGCGCGCTATGAGCCAGACTAACCGTTACGGACAAATGTTCGCCACATTAAATGAAACGAATCAAGGTGCCTTTGTACCGTTTGTTACTATTGGTGATCCTAATAAAGCACTCAGTGTTGAAATCATTAAAAGCTTAATTGATGGCGGTGCTGATGCCCTTGAGCTTGGTATTCCGTTTTCAGATCCGATTGCAGATGGCCCGGTGATCCAAGCTGCCAACATTCGCGCGCTTGATGAAAACATTAATACCCAAGATTGCTTTGATATCATCAAACAAGTGCGCCAGTACAATGCCGATATTCCAATTGGCCTGTTATTGTATTCAAACCTTGTGTTTAAGCGTGGCCTTGAAAAGTTCTATCAAGATGCTAAAGAAGCAGGCGTTGATTCAATTTTAGTGGCTGACGTACCGCTGCATGAGTCAAAGCTATTTCGCCAAACAGCAATGAAAAATGGTATTGATCCAATTTTTATTGCAACACCGAATGCAGATGATGACACTCTTCGAGAATGTGCTTCATATGGTCGTGGTTATACGTACCTTCTTTCACGCGCGGGTGTAACGGGTACAGAAACCAAAGCACAAATGCCAGCAGATTCGTTAGTTAAAAAGCTAAAAGATTACCATGCTGCACCGGCATTATTAGGCTTTGGTGTATCAACACCGGAAGATGTTAAATCAGCACTCGATTCAGGGGCTGCTGGTGCGATTTCAGGCTCTGCGGTTGTTAAAATCATCGAGGCGAACCTTGATGACCAAGCAGCAATGCTAACTGGTTTAAAAGAGTTTGTAGCCAGTATGAAAGCCGCTACAAAGTAAGTTGTTTTATTACTTAAAAAAGGGCCTTAAAGGCCCTTTTATGTATCTACTCATTAATTATTAATGGTGGCGGTGCACACCCTCTTTAATCTCTTCGATAAACTTACGATTAAAAGCCTCTAAATCGGCTGGGCTTCGGCTTGTGACTATGCCATCATCAACACACACCTCTTGATCAACCCAATTTGCACCAGCATTGATTAAATCCGTTTTAATACTTGGGTATGACGTTACTTTGCGGTCACGTAGTTTGTTAATTTCGGCTAGTAACCATGGGCCGTGGCAAATCGCGGCAATGGGTTTGTTTTTGCCTGCACTGAAAAAGCCATCAACAAAGGCTTTAGCTTCACTGTTTTGGCGTAAAGTATCTGGATTAAATAAACCGCCCGGTAGTAATAGAGCATCATATTCACTTGAATCTGTCTCACTGACTATGCGGTCAACGCTTACACGTTTTCCCCATTGATTTTCATCCCAACCAGTAATGTCATCTCTTTCAAGCGAAACAACTTCGACTTCAGCTCCTGCTTCAAGCAACGCACTGCGCGGTGATAGCAGCTCACTCTGCTCAAAACCATTTGTTGCTAATATCGCTACTTTCTTACCGTTTAGTTGGCTATTTAGATTTGACATGCTATCTCCTTATTTGTGAAAACTCACACTAATACAGCAGACACCATGCCAAGTATAACCAACTGAAAATATTGCATTTATTAAAAATTCAAAGCGACACACCCTGTAAAAGCTACAAGACCTTTGCAAATCCTGCTTATAGGGCGTCTTTTAGGGCTTTTGCAGGTTTAAAAACAGGTTTGTTGGCGCCTTCAATTTCAATTTCTTCACCAGTTTGCGGATTGCGCCCTTTTCGTGCAGGGTAATAACTCAAGGCAAACGTACCAAAGCCATTAATTTGCACTTGGTCACCCTCAGAAAGAGACTTTTCGATAGCATTTAACATGCTCGTTAAAGCTGCTTGTGTGTCTTTTTTTGTTAATTCGCTGTAGGCAGCCATTTGAGATACTAGTGCGGCTTTATTCATAAAAATGCTCCAAAATACGCCGCTTAATCATCTGAGGTTAAGCGGAAACAGATAAGGTAAAACAACCTAAACGCAGGTTTAGGCCAGATTGGCTCGGGAGGCTAAGCTTTCAGGGCAACTAAGTCAACCTTGTATCTTGCGCAATAACTTGATACAACCCAGTATCATTTTAAATTAGAGCATTTATAAACCTATGCATGCGATTATTGAATACATCCCGCTGATTTTGTTTTTTGCGGTTTTCAAGTTAGTTGATATTTATTGGGCAACAGCCTTGCTGATGCTAACCACCTTAATTCAAGTTGCTTATTGTTATTTTAAAGATGGCAAAGTACCAACCCGTCACTGGGTGTTTTTTGCTATAGCGGTGGTATTAGGTACGCTGACCTTAGTATTCCACGACGAGCAGTTTGTAAAATGGAAAGCCACCATTGTTTATGCCATTTTCAGTGTCACTTTGTTAGTAAGCCGCTATGTGCTTGGCAAAAATCTTGTGAAAAAAGCACTTAGCTCAGTTTTAGAAAATGCCTCTGAAAGTAAACAAGAAATTGATGTACCAGAAGCACTATGGAATAAACTTAACCTGTTTTGGGTTGCAGTGACCGCAGGTATCTCTGCGCTAAATATCTACATTGCCTATAACTTCTCGCTCGATTTTTGGGTTAACTTTAAAGTGTTTGGTTTAATGGGTATTACCTTTGTTTGCGTGTTAGCAACGATCATTGCCCTTTTCAAATACTTACCTGAAGATGACGAAAAGAAAGATCCTAAGCAATCTTAATGTCATAAATCTGTCGTCTTAGCTTGTTAGCGTAAATAAAAAACACGCTGAGACGACATTGAACGCTAACCAATACCGCTGGTTTGAATTTACCCTCATATTTGTTTCTTTTCCGCTATTAGGCTTTTTTCTGCGTGCCTATCTCGCGAACTGGCTTATTCCTGCCCTTATTATTTTAATGACTGTTTGCGGCATGTTGCTGTTATCAGACCCCCATTTTAAGCGTTTTCGTTTAACTAGCCTTGGGCAATTTAGTGCGGTAAAACGTCGCTTATTTAGTTTTTTCTTTTTAGGAGCGCTATTCTCAGGGATGTTTTACGGCATCATGAATCAAGAAAACTGGTTTTCACTGCCAAGAAATTCATTTAACGATTGGCTAATGTTGCTATTGCTCTACCCCATTTTATCGGTGATGCCGCAAGAGCTTATTTTTAGAACCTACTTTTTTCACCGCTATAAACGGATTATGCCAAGTAAAACCGTGCGTATCATCGTCAGTGCATCGGTGTTTGCGTTGGCTCACATTGTCTATGCGAATGTACTCGCAGTACTGCTAGCATTTTTAGGTGGACTGCTGTTTTCTTACACCTATGCGCAAAGCCGTTCTACCTTCGTGTGTGTTATAGAGCACAGCTTATGGGGGTTATGGATGTTTACGCTTGGCTTAGGTGATGTGCTTGATGCAGGGGCATTCTAGGGCTATAAAAAAGCCGCGCAAAGTGCGCGGCTAAGTATTGAACTGGTTTTTAAAATCCGAAAATACTAAATGCAAAAAACTTAGTCGCCACCGTATTTACAAAGATTAGTAATAAAATGGCAGGGATAAACGTTGATAGCGAGAAGTTCACATACTTCTCTGTAAAGCTACCAACATAGCCTTCACAGCCTTGGCTTAACTCTTCAGAAAGATTCGCTTTTTTCCAACGATACATAACGAATAAACACACCATTAAACCATTAAGAGGTAAAATCGTGTCGTAAAACACATCATAAACAATATCGAATAAGCTCTTATCTGCCCCGCCGTAACTAACAAAATTTGTTAATGATTCAACCATACCAAACGACATTGTACACAGCACAGTTAAAACACCGGTTGATAGAGTTAAAATAGCTAACGCTTTTTTACGGCTAATGCCTTTGCGATCACTTAATGAAGCTGTCGGTACCTCAACAATCGATACAAGCGATGTAATTGCAGCAAAAAAGACTAATAAGAAGAATACAAACGCTACAATTGATGCACCCACGTAACCAATATCAGCTTGAAGCGCTAATAAAATTTTCGGTAAGTATACAAAAATCATCGACACTGATGAGTCAGATAACGTACTTGGATCTGTATTCGGGTTAAAACTAAAAATAGCCGGTAACACCATAAGACCCGCAATAAAGGCAACAAGAGAGTCTGTTACAGCAACCATTTTAGCACTGCCAACTATATCGTCTTTCTTAGAGATATAAGATGCATAGGTCATTAAAATACCCATACCCAGTGACAATGAGAAAAACGCTTGAGCTAATGCACCATTTAAAACGCTCGCATCCATTTTACTGAAATCAGGAACGATGTAGTACTTCACACCAGCCATGGCATTATCCAGTGTTAAAACGTAAACAACCAGCGCAGTGAGTAGTACAAATAAAGCTGGCATCATAAACTTAGCCGCTTTCTCGATACCTTCTTTTACACCACCAACCAGAATCAAGTTAACAATGATTGCAACCACGGCCATATAGCCAAACACTGTGTAGCTATTGATAAAAGTGCCAAAATTATCAGGCTGTGCCAAGGCATCCAGATTACCGAATGCAGTTTGCGATAAATAACCGAAAATCCATACGGTGATCACCATGTAAAAAACGGCAATCATAAACGGCGTTAATACAGCTAAAAAGCCAGCAAAGTTCCATTTTGGATCATTACCCGCTAAGATTTTGTATGAACCAAGCGGATCTTTCTGTGCTTTTCGCCCCATCGCCATTTCGGCCATCATCACAGGCAAACAGATAAAAATCACAAACAGTGCATAAACTAAAAGAAAAGCACCACCACCGTTTTTTGTAGCTGAAACAGGAAAACCTACTAAGTTTCCGATACCTACAGCAGAACCGGCTGCCGCTAAAATAAAACCGAGGCGGGAGCTAAAGTGCTCGCGTTTTTCGCTCATTTAAAAACCTTATTATTATTTTCTCAACCCAGCGACTCTACCAGTGTTACACCGCGTATTTCAAGCTTTATAAGTGAAAGCTATAAGCAAAGCTGTAAAGATTATTTAGCAAATGAACACACATGTATGACACAATAATCTCTCGTCTATTGCTAGCAATATGCTACTATTTTCTAAAAATAACATTGAGAACTCACTATGCTGTATATGATTTATTCAACTGATGTTGAAAATAGTTTAGAAGCCCGCAAATCTGCACGCCCAGCTCACTTAGCTCGCCTTCAAGAGTTAGACGATCAAAATCGTTTATTCACAGCAGGCCCTCTTCCTGCAATTGATAGCGAAGACCCAGCTGAGGCTGGTTTTACTGGTTCATTGGTGGTCGCGCAATTTGATTCATTAGAAGCAGCACGCGAATGGGCAGCAAACGACCCTTATATTGCTGCAGGTGTTTATGACAACTCAGTAGTAAAACCATTTAAAAAGGTGTTTGGTTAAAGCCTGAACTCAACTGAATCAATAATTCAGTGTTTGTTCACGGCTTATTAACTAAGATCTGGCTATCAAATTACAGAATTTAACGTAATTACTTGAATTTTAGTTAATTGGTTAATTAAACTAAATGGGTCTGGTTTAGGAGTTCCCCGTCATGCGCATATTATTAGCCTTCAGTTTTAGTCTTTTATTTGCATTATCAAGCTTTCATGCTGATGCCAATAAAAACCAAGCACCTGAGGTGACTAAAAAGCAAGCTGTGATGATTGCCAAAAAGTCTGAAGATGGCCGAACCCTAAAAATCACAGAGCAAGACAAAGTATTTACCGTAAGAATTTTAAAAACGAACGGCCATGTGGTTGACGTCCATGTGAACAAAAAGACTGGCGAAGTGAAAAAGGATTAAGAATGCGAATTTTAGTTATTGAAGATGATTTACACTTAGCAGATAACCTTCGTAATGCTCTAGAAAAAGAGCGTTATAGCGTTGACCTTTGTCACGATGGTGAAGCTGGTTTATTCCACATTACTGAGTACCCGCTTGACATGGCGGTGGTAGATTTAGGCCTTCCAAAAGTAGACGGTATCGAATTAATTACCAAAGCTCGCGCTCAAGGCATTACCATCCCTATTTTGATTTTAACGGCGCGTGACCGTTGGCAAGACAAAGTAGAAGGCCTCGATGCAGGTGCTGATGATTACCTTACAAAACCGTTTCATGTTGAAGAGCTAATTGCCCGCTGTAATGCCCTTATCCGTAGAAGTGCAGGTAAAGCAAACCCAGAAATGACAGCTGGTCCTATCAAAATTCATACTCGCTCACAGCAAGTGTGGGTTAACGATAAAGAACTTAGCTTAACTGCATACGAATACAAAGTGTTAGAATACCTCATGGTTAACCCTCAAAAGGTAATTTCTAAATCTGAGCTAACAGAGCACATTTATGATCAAGACTTCGACCTTGATTCAAACGTAATCGAAGTATTCGTATTGCGTTTACGTAAAAAGCTTGACCCTGATGGCACCCTTAACCCAGTTGAAACATTACGCGGCCGTGGTTATAGGCTTAAAAGTCAGTGGTAGCATCGCAAATACCGCTTAAAGTAAGGCAAGGATTTATCCTTGTCTTTGTTTTATTAGTAGCCCTACCAATTTTGTTTTTCTCAATTGGTAAGGCTTACTACGCCTCTTTAGTCGAAGCGACCGAAAAAACCCTTGAAGCTCACTTATATTCATTAATCTCTGAAGTCGATTTCACTGAACGCGGCATTGTTATGCCAAGTACCATCTTAACTCCAGAGCTAAATAGATTAAACTCAGATACCTATGCGATGATTTATCGCGGCGACTTACCTGTTTGGTATTCTGAATCAGCCACCAACATCAACTTTATTCCTGATAACTTTGAAGCTCCAGCAGGCTCTGCTGACTTTCGCCGTGTTGAATACAACAATACCGTCTATTGGCAATTAACACTTACCGTTATTTTAGAAAACATTGACCAATCGGAGCATGCCCGTTTTATCTTATTAAAACGTAATGATGCTCTACTTAGGCTGATGGATGGCTTTAAACAAACACTGGTTAATTGGATGTATGTGATGGGAGTGGCCATTGCTGCGCTAATGGCAATTGGTTTTGTGTGGAGTGCAAGACCACTACAGCGTCTCGATAAAGAAATTAAAGCCATTGAATCGGGCGATAACCAGCAAATAAAAGGTCTTTACCCGGTTGAGTTGCAAACTATTAAAGCCGATTTAAACTTATTGCTTGAATCGCAGCAGCGCCAAAAAGAGCGTTACCGCGCATCATTAAGCGATCTTGCTCATGCATTAAAAACGCCATTGGCAGTGCTTAAGTCAAGCCCATTGGCCAATGATGCTGATGCACAAGAGCAATTGGATCGTATTAATGTGATGATCGAACATCAATTAAAACGTGCCGCTACGGGTGCCTCTGATACATGGAAAAAGCAAACCCATATTAAGCCGGTTATCGAGTCAATTTTAAGTGCAATGAGTAAAGTGTATCGCGATAAAGATATTATTTTCACTTCTGAGGTCAGTGAAAAAGATTATTTTTTAGGTGATAAAACAGATTTAATGGAACTGCTTGGTAATTTAATCGATAATGCTTGTAAAGCTTGCCGTTCGCAGGTCGATATAAAGGTTAAGCAAAATAAGCAATTAACTCTCAGCATTTGTGATGATGGACCAGGTGTCCCAGAGCAAAAACGTGAATCGCTACTAACCCGCGGCACCCGACTCGATACATATGAGAGTGGGCATGGTGTTGGTATGGCCATCGTATCAGATTTAGTAAACTCATATAATGGCACATTGACTATCCGAGATGCAGAAAAACTGGGTGGTGCTGAGTTTATATTAGAGTTTAATTATCATGATAAAAAATAAACAATTCACTATAACACTCACTTTGTGCGCTGCTCTTGTAACACTGGCATCACAGGCTTCACAAGCGCCACATGATTGCCAGTTAGCAAGCAACAATACCGAAGAAACTAAGCGTTATATTCAATGTCTTGACCAAGTGATTAGCGATTTGCAACGCGATCAAAAAATGTGGGTAAATAAACTCACTATGGATATTGAAAAAATCAAAGAAGACACGGGAAATAGTCAATTATTGCCTATCTTTAAAAGAAGCTTAGTGAATCAAGAACGCTATCTAGAAGACAGCTGTCGTTGGCGATACTTAAATGAAATGCCAAACGCAACCAAGGCAGCCATTACCTATAAGCTTTGTGAAATAAATATCCTTGGTAATCACTTAAATATTCTAAAACAACCTCTTAAATAAAAGGCGCGTTAGCGCCTTAATATTTAATTTTTGCTTAATCTAGCAAATTGCTATTGATCAATTGTTAACTCTTCACCGTTACCAAGTAAAGTTGCAAGCCACCGCCCTTCTTGGCTGGTTTCTAAAGCAATTTTTACTATCATGGTCAGTGGAACTGACAGCAACATACCTACTGTTCCCATCAACCAGCCCCAAAAAATTAACGATAAAAAAACCACCAGCGTTGATAAACCTAAGCCTTTGCCCATGAACTTTGGCTCGACGATATTACCCATCACTGTATTAATCACTAAATAGCCACCTGCAATGATCCCTGCAACTAGCGGCCCTTGCGTTATCAAAGCAAGTAATACAGGAGGTACCGCTGCAATGATAGAACCAATATTAGGAATGTAGTTAAGCATAAAAGCAACAACACCCCACAATACAAAATAATCAACGTCCAGTGCCCAAAGCATAAACCCTGCTAAAAGACCTGTAGCCAAGCTAACCATGGTCTTTATTGCGAGGTAAGAGTTTATTGACCCTAGAAAGCGATCAATTTGTTGCATTTTCATTTCTGGATCATCGAGTGCTAAATGAATTTTTTTATTCAGCATCGGCCCTTCAAACAGCATAAACACCACGGTTAATATAATTAGGAACAGGTTGGCCATTACTCCCCCTAATCCCGTTAGCATATTCGTTGCAACATCGATCATTTTGCCCGGATCGAATAAAGAAATAATCTGCTCTTTATCAATCAAAATATTATAACTTGCAGCAACATTAACCACCCAAACAAACTCTTCTTTTAGTTGTGTTTTATACTCGGGTAGTTTTTCAGAGAAATCGGTCATCGATTGCCCAACTAAACCGGCAAGGCTAATCCCAACGCCAACAATAATGAGCATTACTAACACCACTGCAACGCCCTTGGGAATTTTATACCCGGCAAAAAAACGTATAAGGGGATTACATATAATGGCAATAAAGGCAGCCAAAACAAAAGGAATAACAATCACACTTGCAGCTTTTATACCTGCTAAAACAATCACTAAAGCCGCAAATATAACTAAACTCTTATTAACACCAGTCAGGCTCGACAAAATAAAATCCTTGTAAACTTTTTACCATCAGTGTATGTCAAATAAGTAGTAAAAGAAAATCGAAAAACATCTGGCACAATAAATGCTCATAATTCATACAATTTGTGATATTATTGGCCAGTCGTATTGTAAAAGGAGCTAAGGATGGCGCATTTAACAGAACAAGAACTCTCATTTTTTAACCAACTCTTTGAAAATGCAGATGATGGCAGTGATGAAGTCACAAACACCAAAATGTCTGTAAAACTAAACTTACCCGATAAACTCAACGGATTATTAAAGAACGCTAAATTGACCTTACTTGCTGAAGTGGGTGTTTATCAATTATGGTTCCCGCTGGAGTTTGTTAATGATGAAAATGGCCAGGTTATTCCTCTACTCAGTGCTCCTGAGGTTATAGATACGAAAGGCATTGAGCGGAGTTGGCGAGCACCTCATCTAAACCTGCAAACTGACCACTACATTATTCTGTCACTATCAAGTACGGGAGTTTTGTTAAAACCAAAACAAAATAAGCCAGACTTTTCAAAAGAGCTGTTATTGGCATTTGAGCTGCCAAAAAAAGAGCGTATTGTTCTGTCTGCTAAACCTGTTCGCGTTACCAGCAATGGTATTGCAGCAAAAATTATTACGGTACACGAGGGTGAAATTGCTCTTCGTCAATACCTTTTCGATACTCATAAAAAGCAACATGCCCAGCTATACGAACATGCCAATATAAGCACTGACCTTATCTAGTTGCAGGTAATGCTAAGCTTCGATAAGCTTGGCATTTTGCACCTCAACACAACAAGGTATTTTTATGAGTTACCCAATCGGAACGCCTGGTAAGCCATGGACCGACGCCGACAAAAAAGCGTGGCTTGAATTACAATCAGTAAAACGCAGTTACCGTGAAGATGTTGTCTCACAACTTGATGCTCTGTCTACACTCTTTGAAATTGAGCAGTATGGTGCACTGAGCTATGACAGCGATAAATATCCTCTTTACATTTTAAAAAGCAAACAATGGCAAGCAGACAAACCAACTGTTTTAGTCACAGGTGGTGTACATGGTTACGAAACAAGCGGTGTGCATGGTGCATTAGCGTTTGCTAAAGACAAGGCCATAGACTATTTTGCAGAATTTAATATCTTAGTGGCACCGTGTATCAGCCCTTGGGGTTATGAAACAATTAACCGCTGGAACCCTAATGCCACGGATCCAAATCGCTCATTCTATGCAGATAGTCCAGCTGAAGAGTCTGCCGCAATCATGCAATATTTAGCCGACAACGCTATTGCACCCTATGTGCATATTGACCTTCATGAAACAACTGATACTGACAATAGTGAATTTCGCCCTGCTCTGGCAGCACGTGATGCAACGACTCACGATAACTGGAACATTCCAGATGGCTTTTATCTTGTTGCTGATAGCGAACGTCCGCATGATGCATTTCAAACAGCGATTATAAAATCAGTTGAGAAAGTAACCCACATCGCACCAAGTGATGAGAATAACCAGTTGATTGGTGTACCACAAACTCAATTTGGTGTTATTAATTACCAAGCCAAAAAGCTCGGGTTATGTATGGGCTTAACCGATGCAGAATATGTCACAACAACAGAGGTTTACCCTGACAGCCCACAAGCAAATGATAAAATCTGTATTGATGCACAAGTAGCCTCAATTACTGGTGCTTTGAACTACATTGTTAACAAATAGTTAGCTATACTTTAAATTCAGAGCGACTTATTTATTCGCTCTGAATGCAGTTACGCAAATAAAAACCCCACCCAAATCAAATTAAAGAAAAAAATATGTTTTTTCTTTTTTACATACTAAATAACTAGACACATACATACAATTGTATAAAATTCGCGCTCTTTTTAATTCAAAAGGGAAGCAAATTGGAATTTAAGAATCACTATGGCAGTGTCAGTATCATCACTGATGGTCCAATTATTATTGGACAATTTTCTGGTAATATTAACGCACGTTTAGTCAATGACTTTGCAGTCGATTTAAAAAAGCATATTACTGCTTTAGCTGGAAAGCCGTGGGCATATATTAGTCATTCTACCCAATTACTTGCTACCACCCCTGATGCAGAACGTGGTTTTACTCAATTATTTCGTGCCCTGCAAGGCACAAACTGTGTAGCAACCGCTTATATGTTTAGCTCATCCATTGTGCTTAACCAAATGAAACGCATCATTGCGCAAGCGCAATCTCCGATTCAAATAATGGACTGTTTATTTGATGATTTAGACAGCGCTAAAGCTTATGTGCAAAAGCAGCTCGAATTTGCAAAGATGGCTTGTTAACTACAAGCCATTTTCACTTTTAGGTCAGGGTCAATCTCGGTAAAACTTAGTTTCTTTGGTAATTGCGATATCAGCATCTTCTAATGCTTGAATGTGAAAACTGATAGGCGTTACCTTTGATTTCAATTCATAGCCATCAGCAACCACAGTAACAGGCACACGCTTCATCTGACCCGCCTCAACTGTAATATTTTCGGTCACCTGTAAGCTTGCTTCTTCAATACCACTGATACCGATTGAATAGCTCAAACTATGCTGTGTTTTGTTGATAATTGATAAGGTATATGGGTTTTCTACTAAGCCTTCAAAATTAACACGATACAGGGCATTACGATCACGAATGACAGAGGCTTCAATAGGTGTACGCACTGCCATCCATACAACCATACCAACAACAAACAACGCCGTTAAACCACCATAGCCAATCAGTTTTAATCTAAACGGGTTGGTCGTTTTGCCTTCCATTTGTTTTTCAGAGGCGTACTTGATCAGGCCTTTTTGATAATTGAATTTTTCCATAGTGCTATCACACGCATCGATACATAAGCCGCAGTTTATGCATTCATACTGCAAGCCATTACGAATATCGATACCGGCCGGACATACTTCAACACATAAGTTACAGTCTACGCAGTCACCTAAACCTAACTCTTTAGGATCGGCTTTACGTTTACGCGCACCACGAGACTCCCCTCGCGCTTGATCGTAGGTAACCACTAACGTGTCTTTATCAAACATCACTGATTGAAAACGTGAATAAGGGCATGCGACAGTACACATTTTTTCGCGTAGAAAGCCCGCATTACCATAGGTACAAAAAGCGAACAGGAATACCCAAAAGCTGACGATCCCAGACATTTCTAGGGTAAATAAACTCATGTAAAGAGACTTAGCAGGGATGAAATAAGCCATAAATGACATAGATGTAAGCAAAGAGATCACCAGCCAAGCTGCATGCTTAGTGATTTTCTTTTGCCATTTACTTACTGACCAATCAGCTTTATCAAGTTTAATACGCTGGTTTCGGTTACCTTCGACTTTATGCTCGACCCAAGTAAACATCAGCATCCAAATTGTTTGTGGGCAAGTGTAACCACACCAGACACGCCCTAACCAATTAGTGACGAAGAACAAAGCAAACGCGCCAGTCATAAATAGCATGGCTAAGATCATAAAATCTTGTGGTAACAGCGTTAATCCAAACAGGGTAAATTTTTGGCTCGCTACATCGAGTAATACAGCTTGGCGACCATCATATGGGATCCATGGTATGGCGATAAACGTCAGCATCAGAACCCAGCCTAAGTAACGACGGATACGTTGAAAATGCCCTTTGTGCTCTCGAATATAAATTGGCCCTTCTTGGTTGTAGGGCTTGATGATTAAGTCTTGTTCTTTAATATCAAATTTCATTTTGCTACTTACTTTTGTGTCGGTAATAGCCTGACAGAGCAACTATCAGGCCAACACAAATTAAAATGTAAACCACTGATATTAAATGATTAATTTAATTTTACCGCACCAAAAATCGCGATATATCACGAAAGTGCGCGTTATTTCGCGAAACTGCGTTGTATACCTAACTTTTTCATTTTTGATCTAAGGGTACTCTCAGGAAGACCCAGCAAAGTTGCAGCGCCATTTTCACCTGATATTTGCCCGTTGCATCGCTTAAGTACCTCACAAATATGCTGCTTTTGTACAGCATCAAGGGAAACAACTTGCTCATTCGTTTGCTCGTTATACAACGGCGCAGAGAGCTGTAATACAGTTTGCTTAGACAAAATAGCTTCACGCTCTAGGATATTTTGTAGTTCACGAATATTGCCTGGCCAATCATAATTAGCCAGTTTAGTGAGTGTAGTTTTGCTAAGCCCCTTTAACTGTTTACCTAAGCGCTTGTTAAGCTGTGTAATTATGTTTGCAGCAAGGAGCGGGATATCTTCTTTTCGCTCACGAAGCGCAGGCACACGAATAGGAAACACGTTTAAGCGATAGTACAAGTCCATTCTAAAGCTACCCTGCTCGACCATTTGCCACAAATTACGATTTGTTGCAGCCAGTACTCGAATATCGACTTTTAAGGTTTGACTGCCACCCACGCGCTCAAACTCTTGTTCTTGCAGCACGCGAAGTAATTTACTTTGTGCTTCTAATGGCAATTCTGCCACTTCATCTAAAAATAATGTGCCTTTATCGGCCAGTTCAAAACGCCCTTTTCTGCGTTCATTAGCACCGGTAAACGCCCCTTTCTCATGACCGAATAATTCAGATTCAATTAAGTTGGCTGAAAACGCCGCGCAGTTTACTTTTATGAAAGGTTGCTCAGCACGATTACTCAAACGGTGAAGGTTTCGTGCCACCAGCTCTTTACCTGTGCCGTTTTCACCTAAAATCAAAACCGTACTATTGGTTTGGCTTACCAGGGTAATTTGCTCGAGCATACTTTGAAACGAATGACTTTGGCCGGCCAAACCTGAGTCTTGCCAATCTTCGTTTAACTCTGAAATAAGATAAGCATTCTCAGCTTGTAGCTGTTCAGATAAGTGCTGGACTTGCACTAAGGCATCACGCAATGCGACTTCTGTTTGCTGCTGTTTTGATACATCGCGAAAAATCGCGACTGCGCCAATTAAGGCCCCATTTTTATAAACGGGTGTAGAAGTATACTCAACAGCAAAATAGCTACCATCTTTACGCCAGAATACTTCATCGTTTACGTGGCGATGTTTACCATCGAACATAGTGCAATATATCTGACATTCATCTGCGGGATATGGTGAGCCGTCTTTACGAGTATGGTGATGATATTGATGTATTTTTTTACCAAGCAGTTCTTCAGCTTTCCAGCCAGTCATGCGCTCAGCAGCAGGGTTTACAAAGACCGCATTGCCCGATAAGTCAAAGCCATAAATCCCTTCGCCAACTGCATTGAGCAATAGCGTGGGGTCGTTTAAAAATTCCTTGATCATAGCAGTCACTCAACTCGCGAAATATCACGAGTAATTATGACAAGGTTAAACTTGCTTAACAAGCAATTACAAAAAAAGCGGCTTAATGCCGCTTTAGATATTTTAATACTCTTATAAGGTAGGCACTAAGATAATTTCGCCCTGAGATACTTTCATATCTAATGGCAATTTGCTCAGTAATGCTAACTTAGGATCGTTCATATTTAACTTATAGACAGGGTTAACGGCTAAAAATCCGTTGATCACTTGCATTGCCTGATCATCTAATAAGTTTAAGCTTCCCTTAAAACCTGCTGTATCGATTGTAGTATCAACCAGTTTTACATTACGTAAAAAGACCGCTTTTTTCTCGCTGTCATAAAATGGGCTACCTTCAATTTGCAGCTTCAAGCGTACTGGATATTTAAGCGCAAAGGCTTTAATAACAGCGCTTGAATCGGCTCCTAACACTACCACATCACGCTTATCTGGGCCTACATTTACACTTAGGTCATTTACCGCAAAATCAACAGGTAAGCCCATTAATTTAATTTGCTCACTTAATTTTGGTAATTGATCAGCAAGGGCTGCTTCAATTTCTGAATTGGTAAACGAGTACACAGACATACCTTGATTTGTACTTTTACATGCACCTAAAAATAAGCAGGTAAGTAATAATAAAATTCTCATTGTTTCCCTCAAAAAACACGGAAAAAAACCGCTATAAAAAGCGGTTTTATTCGTTAAATTGCAAATATTGCTTTAAGCCTTGCTAGTGTGTCAGCAGAAACTGAACCCTCACTGACTGCAAGTAATTGCTTTAAGTAATAATAAACATCGGCTTTTTCACCACGGTGTTTATCATCTAACATCGCAACTTGTTCTGTCATACGTAACTGACTATCAGCAGACTCAACACCTGCAAGAATCTCGATACGTGTTAAGAGCTGCTCAGCAGTTAAGCTAGTCGTTAATGAAGCTTGGAATTGCGGCGGAAGCTCACTGCTGTTCTCAAGAGCTGCAAACAAAGCCGTTAACTTAGACTGCTCTGCTTGCTTACTAATAACCTTCGTTTTTTCGCTAATTGCTGACTCTAACTGAGCCACTCGAGCAGACAACGCTTTTGAGTACTCAAGTCCTGCCAATTTCACCGTTAAATCTTTAAGCTGTGCAAGATGCACTACACTCTCAAGGGCAGTTTCAAGTTCAGTTAACTGCTCAGCTACAACTTCATCATTTTGCTGTTGTACTTGTTTTTGCTGTTCAAACTCAGCACTACGCTTGGCAAATGTGTCGTCGTTAACACGTCTGAATTGTTGCCATAAGGTGTTTTCAGCTTTCATTCCCGCAAAGCCAATTGTTTGCCAAGTTTGTTGCAATGCTTTGAGCTCTTGACACGCAGCAGCCAAGTCATCACTTTGAGATAACAGTGTTGCTTGTTCTACAAGTGCGGCTTTTTGCTCAGCATTTGCTTTATGAAACGCAACTAATTGGCCTTGTACTTGTGATTGCGCAGCTTTGAATTGCGCTTGTAGTTCACGGTATGTTTTAGGGTCAACATTACCCGCAGAACGCCATGCTTTAACAACACGGTTAAACTTACTTTCAAACTGTTTCCAATCAAATTCACCAGATTCAGTATCAAGTTCATTGAGTTGCTGCATTTGAGAAATAATATCAACACGCTGTGCTTTAGCTTGCTCACGTTGCTGCTCTTGCTCTGCAAAATACTCGCGACATGGGGCAAACAATAGTTCAATCTGTTGATCGAATAACTCACCTTGTTGTTTCTCTGCATCCGTATCTAAACGACCTAATTCATTCCAACGACGACGTAACTGTTTAACTTGTTCAGCACGTTGTTTAGGGTCTGTACACTCGATTGCAGCAAGTTCATTGACTTCAGCAAGTAATGCATCACGCTTTGGCGCTGATGCATATTTTTGCCAATCTTTTGCTTCTGCTAATTGGGCTTCTAAATCAGCTTTTAGACTATTTAAAGGCTGTTTATAGTAATCTGTAAGTGTGTCGTATAACTCTTCAAAGCCTTTAAACACTCCAAACGCCACATTGAAACGGCCTTGTTCAATCAAACGCTTCACATCACGGGCTTTGCGTTTTGCTGTTTGTTGATTCTTTTCAAACTTATTTGTCAGCGGTGCCATTGCTTGCTGCCAGCTGTTTACTGCTTCAGCTAAATTTGCTTTAAAGCGACCTTGTAAACGACTCGGAATACTTGCTAGTTTTTTGCGAGCCACTTTTTGCTGTTGTTCAAACTGCTGCTTTAAGCCATCAAACTCATTTTCGTCTTCAGTCGTGGTAATCGCTTTTAAAGCATCAAACGCAGCTTTAAACTCTGCAATCGCGGTAACAAGTTGTGGTAATTGCTCAACTTGCTTAAATAGATTTGACAAGTGCTGTTTAACATCACGGACATTTTGATTATCAACTAAGTTTGCTTCAGCCAAGGTATCTTTTGCTTCTGCCACTTTAGCCTCAAGCCAATCTTGCTGAATTTGCTCTGGCGTTTCTAAACCTAATTGCAATGCGTTTTCAATTTCTTCGCCAATAGCTTCAAGGGTTGCAAGGGCTAGTACCTGACGCTGTTGCTCAGCTAATGCTTGCTGCATTGCTTCATGCTCTTTGCTTAGTGTTGCAATGTGAGCTTCAAGCTTTTGGGTAATCGTAGAGTATTTTTTATCAAGTACACTTACTTGCTCATCACTGAGCCATTTTAACTCGATTGCTTGCCACTGTTGTAATAGCTCAGCATGTTGCAGCGATACTAGCTGAAAATCATTTTTATCACGAAGCGCATTCAATTTCGCCAATATAACGCGAGTATCAGCTTCGACTTTTGCAGGCATTTCTACTGCTAAACGTTCATTCTCAAGATGAGCCGCAAGTTGTGTATGCGCTTCACCTTTTGCATGTTTTAGTAGTGGCTTGGCAAGTTGGTGGTTAATGACAAGCTCAACAAGTTGCAATTGTAGCTCTTCGCGGCCTTCTTTAAAGGCTTTATCAATTAGGCTTGGGTTTGCTAAACGCTTTAATAATTTAACACGAACTTGAATTTCTTTTTCTGCAAATGCTAGCTTTTCAAGGGTTTTCACTGGCGCATAACGCTCAATAAACTCGTTTTTAATACTCGCGTCAAGTTTGCTATCAGTATTCAAAACCGCTTGATTAATGTGCTGCTCTGCAATTTCTTTAAGTGCTTGGTCTTGCTTGTATACTTGCCACCATAAAACAAGATCGTTCACTTTATTCAAGGCTTTTTTACGGATCTCAGCGGAGCTATCTTCAAGGGCAATACTATTTAAGATGCTAAGATCACGTTCTGTATCAAGGCGTTCAACTGCTGCTAAACGAACCTGACTTTTAGGGTGTTTCCATTTTGGAGTAAACAGGTGTTTAAAGATCATTTTCACTAAACCTAGCTATTTCATTTTCTGATGCGAATTCTTTTTGCAATTGAGCTTTACTCTTTTGCACCATTTCACCATTTGCGCCAATGGTAAACTGCTCATTGGTTTGCGAAACTTTAGCTTGGTAAAGCATCACGAGTTGAACTGTTTGTTGTTTTTGCTCTTCTGATAATGGAGTGCCATCAGGCCATTTACCTGTAGACGCACCATACTGAAGACGTTCAAATACTTCCGGGGTGATATTTTTAACAATATGATCAATATTCATGCTACTTTTTCTTTTTTAAAACAACTAAATAGATACGGCACACTATATACCATACAAAACCTACTGCCATTGCTGTCGAATAGGCATACCACTCAATAGACTCTGTTTCTGGATGCATAAAGTAATAACAGAAAAAGCCACCTAAAAATAATATCAGTGCGAGGAAAGACTGATTCATAAACTTTTGCTGTCTACGAATACGCGTTTCTTTTTGCATTTGCTGCAACTGCTCATTGCTTAGATCGGTGACTTGGCATTCACAATGCGGGCATTGTTTATGTTTGTCAGATATTGATTTTGCACATTGCGGGCAACTAATAATCGCCATATCTTTCTCCATACTACGCATAAAAAAGGCGCCTTTAGGCGCCCTTTATTGTACTTGTTTTATGAGTCGATGTCTTATTTGAATTTCATTCATTTGTGAAGATTCGAAAACCTGTACAACTAAATTCACGACAAATACTCAAAAAGCTGATTTATTGTTTCTGTTTCGCCTTTTCAGCTAGACGCTTTTCCCAGAAAGTCGCATTTTTAATGCCTAATTTAACTGGGTCAAAGGTGATTTCACCACCCGCTTTCTTTTGGTCTTCATAATCTCGTAGACAATTAAGAGCAGGTTTGGCAACAAAGAAAATAGCTAAAATACCTACGATGTTGATCCACGCCATTAAGCCAACACCAATATCACCGATATTCCAGATATAGCCTGAGCTATTTACCATACCGTAAGCCACCATAAACATAATGACGAACTTCACAACAACCAGTGGAATATTACCTTTAAAATAACGGTTTAAATAAGCAACGTTAGTTTCAGCAATATAGTAATAAGCAAGAATGGTTGTAAATGCAAAGAAGAATAAAGCAATACCAACAAACGCTTCACCAAAACCGCCAAATACACTAAACAGTGCCATCTGAGTAAAGGCTGCTGAGCCTACTTCAGTTGCAGCATCAACATTTTGTACAATAAATTGACCCGCAGGTAACTCACCCACAATATTGTATTGTTTAGTGATTAGAATCATTAGCGCTGTTGCTGTACAAACGAAAATAGTATCAACATAAACAGAGAATGCTTGCACTAAGCCTTGTTGAGCTGGGTGGTCTACTTCAGCTGCAGATGCTGCATGCGGACCCGTACCTTGGCCTGCTTCGTTTGAATAGATACCACGTTTAACACCCCAACCAATCGCAGCACCAAAACCTGCTTGCGCAGTGAATGCATCAGATAAGATCATTGAGAAAATGCCTGGCACTTTATCTAAGTTTAAGAACACCACGATTAAAGCTAACACGATGTAACCTAGCGCCATAAATGGCACCACAATTTGTGTGAAGTTTGCGATACGTTTAATGCCACCGAAGATGATAAACGCAAGTACAATCAAAATGATTGCAAGGGCAACTAGCTTAAAGCTACCTACTTCACCAAAGCTGGTGCTAACCAATGTGCCTTCACCGAAGACTTGTGTGAATGCATTACCCACTGCGTTTGCTTGTACGCCAGGTAAGAAAACACCACAAGCAATAATAGCGGATAGAGCAAATAACACTGCAAGCCACTTTTGTTGTAAACATCTGTCGAAGTAATAAGCAGGGCCACCTCGATACTGACCATCTTCTTCTGACTTATAAATTTGACCTAGCGTTGATTCTGCATATGCAGTACTTGCGCCTAAAAATGCGACAATCCACATCCAAAAAATCGCACCTGGACCACCAAAGCCGATCGCAGCAGCAACCCCGGCAATATTACCAACACCAACACGGCCCGATAATGAAACAGCCAGAGCTTGGAATGATGAAATTCCTGTATCTGAGTTATTAGAACTTAGCAATAACTTACACATTTCTTTGAAATGTCGAACTTGCGCGAAACGGGTTAAAACGGAATAAAACAGGCCTGCACCTAGACATAAGTAAATGAGTGCACTACTCCAAATTACGTCATTGACGGCGCTTACAAAAGCTTCCATGGATATCCTCTATAATTATATTTTTTATTGATAGTTACGATGCTCTGCGTTAGCGAATGAGAATGCGCGACATAATGATCTGAGAATTAATCAAAAATAATCTTCTCTCAGCTAGATGTACTGAATATTAACTTAAACAACCTAACTTTGTTAACAGTTAATTTTCAATATGACAAATGTGCTTTGTATTAGTCAACCAAAAAAAACGGGCATCAATCTGATTGATACCCGCAAAATTTGCTTAATGTTGTTATCTTAATTTATCAACAACGTTAACAATAGCCGCTAACGTATCTTGACCAAACTGATATGAACGACGGTCAGACCAGCCGTAATCAGGGTCTGGTAAATCATCGTTATCTTTAAATGGCATCTCTACCGTATACGCTAATGCATTAAACTCATGCGCTACAGCTGAAGAACCTACCGTTAGATTAGCCTGACCTGGCTCATCTTTTGGATAACCGTGTTCGTCTTGGAACTCAGGCGTTACAGTTAAAAGCGCAGCTTTAAAGCTATCTTCTAACTCTTTCAAACGATCATCGTAACCTGGAATACCTTCGCTACCCGCAACAAAGTTATAAGGAATCGCTTCGTCACCATGAATATCTAAGTGCATATCAAGGCCCGTTTCACGCATTTTGTTAAGCACTAAAAATACTTCAGGGCTATTTTCCATGCTTGGTGTTTGCCATTCACGGTTCAAGTTAACGCCTTTAGCGTTAGTACGTAAGTGACCACGCACACTGCCATCAGGGTTCATGTTTGGCACAATATAGAATACTGCTTTAGATAATAGTGCCGCTGCATGTGGGTCTTCGTCATCAAGTAATTTATGAAGTAAACCTTCAACATACCACTCAGCCATTGTTTCACCTGGATGCTGACGTGCCGTGATCCAGATTTTTTTCTTTTCACTGCTAGGAATACCGACACGTAATACACTCATGTCACGACCATCAAGTGTTTCACCTAAAGTTTCTAGTTCACACGCATGTTGGCTTTGTGCCCATGCTAATAAATCAAGGTGACGGTCATAGCTATATGGTGCGAAATAAGCAAAATACATGCTGCTGCACTCAGGCTCAACTTCAAATGATAATGTACCGTTTGCATATTCAGATGGAACACGGAACCAAGTTTGACGATCGTATGATGCAACCGCATGATAACCATCCCAGCCATCAGGATACGCTGAGTTTTCTAGGTTATTAATGTGTAATTTATGGTTTTGAAACGCGGTTGTTTCAAGACGAAAGTGAAACCACTGGAAAAAATCAGACTGATTGTCTTTATTAATTTCTAATTGAATATTCAGTGGATCAACGGCTTCAATAACCTTGATATTACCACTATCAAAATTGCTGGTGATTTTCATTCTATAAACCTATTGGTTAAAAATAATTCTTAGCTATTCGTTTGTAAGTTAAGAATTAAGTCAACGCCCTATCGTTAGAACGTTTCGTTAGTAATATGGTGTAGACCCTTAACAGCCTACCACATGCTGAAAATTTGCAAAAACTTTCACGACTAAAAAAGCCAGCATAATGCTGGCTTCTAGATTCTTTATAGCTTAGGTATTAGCGAGGTAAACTTGGGAAAGTTACTTCAGCCATATCACGCATACAACGTACTACCTGACAGCTATAACCAAACTCATTATCATACCAAACATAAAGAACAACACGGTTGTCATCTACGATAGTCGCTTGTGAGTCAACAACACCAGCGTAACGGCTACCCACTAAGTCAGTAGATACGATTTCTGTAGACGCTGTGTAATCGATTTGGTCACGAAGGTCTGAGTAAAGTGCTGTTTCACGTAAGAACGCATTTAGCTCTTCAACTGTAGTGCCTTTTTCAAGGTTTAAGTTCAAGATTGCCATTGATACGTTTGGTGTAGGAACACGGATAGCGTTACCTGTAAGTTTACCTTCAAGCTCAGGTAAAGCTTTAGAAACCGCTTTTGCAGCACCCGTAGACGTGATAACCATGTTAAGTGCAGCAGCACGACCACGGCGCTCAGCTTTGTGGTAGTTATCAATTAAGTTTTGGTCATTGGTATACGAGTGAACAGTTTCAACGTGACCATTCTTGATACCGAACTTATCGTTAAGCGCTTTTAACGTTGGGGTAATAGCATTGGTTGTACAGCTTGCTGCACAGACAATTTTATCTTCAGGTTTGATATCTTGGTTGTTTACACCGTAAACGATGTTTTTGATGTTGCCTTTAGCTGGTGCAGTTAATAATACTTTTGCTGCGCCTTTTGCTTCTAAGTGCTGACCAAGACCTGCTTCGTCTTTCCAGATACCTGTGTTATCAACAACAAGTGCATTCTCGATGCCGTAAGCTGTGTAATCAACTTCACTTGGTGAGTTAGCGTAGATAACTTGAATGTAGCTACCGTTAGCTTTAATTGCATTACGCTCTTTATCAATTGTGATTGAGCCATTGAATGGACCGTGGATAGAGTCACGACGAAGTAAGCTTGCACGCTTTTCTAGGTCGCCGTCTTTACCGCCACGCACAACGATTGCACGTAAACGTAGGTCTGCATAAGGACCTGACTTTTCGATTAATAGACGCGCTAATAAACGACCAATACGACCAAAACCGTACAACACAACATCACGTGGTTCTTTACGCTCTGAGTTTGCGATTTCTGCAAGTTCGTCAGTTAAGTACTCTTCAACTGAACGACCTTTTGCAGCATCGTTAAACAAATAACCATACGCTAGTTTACCAATATCGATACGTGCAGAATTTAAATCCATTTTGCTAATTGCTTCTAAGAAAGGGAAGCTTTCACGTAAACGTAGTTTTGTACCTTCAAACTGAGCAACTGTTTTGTGCGCTTTGATGATATCGATTGTACTGGCATTAACGAGAGGACGGCCATATACAGCGATTTCGATACCACGATTACGGTAAAGTCTACCAATGATTGGTTGCATACTTTCTGCGTAATCTTGACGTTCTTGCCAGCTGCTTGTGTATTCTAACTCGTGAGATGAGGTCATTTTTTTTACCTAATTAAACAATTTTGAACGGATAGCCTTTGAAAATGTGTTGTGATTTGAGAGCAACACATCTTAGGCACGGCTATTCTAATTTAAACTCAAATGATTCTCCACTGTTACAGAACAATTCATTGCGCTAGAATAAAGTCGTAATTATTAAGTCGAGGTTAAGGAATGTTATTAAGAGCAAGCGTGTTGCTTGGTTTATTGGCGTTAACGGGGTGTGAAGATCCGCTTACACTGGCAAAGGTATGCGAAGAGACTCCTGGCTTTTGCAGTGATTTAAATAAAGACAGTCACTGTAAAGAGCAACGTGCCGAGGTCATCATTCAGCGATATGTTGAATATAAGTCACCAACAGACGAAAACAAATACCAGTTATTAAAAGATTTCGAGAAATACGATCAGTGTGTATCGCTCGCTGCCAAAATTGAGCATATAAAACTAAAAGAAAAAACGACGTCTCGTGTTGAAGGTCATTTAACCAGTATTAAAGAGATGACACGTATCTTCCAAGATACAAAAGACACAAACCATCCAGGTTTGTTGTATTACCATTGGTCACGTAATAACGATCAATCAGCGTTAACGAAACTTCTCGCCCTTGAAGAAAAACAAGATAAGCGCGTAACTGAAGATGCAGAAATGCAGTTTTTCTTAGCAAGCTACTACGTTAAGTTTGATGATGAAAAAACCATAGACTTGCTTTACAAAACGCTAGAACTGAATAAAGCAGGTGAAACACCCAACCCTGAAATCTACCCTACACTTGTGAGCTTATTCTACAAACATGAAAAGTATAAGCATGCCTACACCTTTGCACGTGTAGCACAATTATCTGGGTATGAAGATGTCGATATTTTACCTATCGAGCATCAACTCGCTGCCGCAGGTAAAAGCCTGGACAGCTTAGATGATTTAGCGCAAAAAACCTACGATAGCATCCAAGCGGGAAGCTTCGTATCACCACGCGGGTTTTAATAAATTCGCTAGTGCAGTGCTTAGACAAATAAAAAAGGCAGCTAACGCTGCCTTTTCTTATTTTGCTTTGCTTGTGCCAACTTCTACACGAGTTTTTAGCTTTTGACCTGGTCTAAAAGTCACTACTCGGCGTGCCGAAATAGGGATGTCTTCACCTGTTTTCGGATTGCGACCTGGACGTTCTTTCTTATCTCGAAGATCAAAGTTACCAAATCCAGAGAGCTTTACTTGCTCGCCTTTTTCTAGCGCTGAGCGGATTTCTTCAAAAAACGCTTCAACTAAATCTTTGGCATCTTTTTTATTGATCCCGAGTTTTTCAAATAGGTGTTCAGCTATGTCGGCTTTAGTAAGCGCCATATCTAGTCCCTCAACGATGCGTTAAATTGTTCGGCCAATGCGGCCACCACATTATCAACTACTTGATTGATATCTTTCTCTTCGAGCGTTCTATCAACCGCTTGCAGTGTTAGAGCAATCGCCAAACTCTTATAATTTGGCTCAATACCTTTGCCCTTATACACATCGAATAAGTTTAGGTCAACCAATTGATTTCCGCCAACTTTTTCTATTACATTTAAAATATCACCAGATTTTACGTGATCTTTCACTAAAATCGCGATATCACGGCGGTTTGACGGGAATTTCGAGACCGTTACCGCTTCTGGTAATTTTCTTTTTTCAAGGGCTGACATTTCGATTTCAAATACAAAGGCTGTGTTATTGATATCTAGTAACTTTTGAACTTGTGGGTGCACAGCACCAAAAAATCCTACTTTTTTACCATCAACATAAATAACTGCTGATTGACCTGGGTGTAAGCCATCAGACTGCTCTGCTTTTATCTCAAAGCGTGCAATATCGTTGCTAATTGCTAAAAGTGCTTCAACATCGCCTTTTAAGTCATAAAAATCAACGCTACGCTTTTCTTGAACCCAATGTTCGCCGTGTGCAAGTCCAGAGATTACACCACCAATCACAGCAACTTGGTTTACGCCGTTTTCAGCATTCTCGTCACGTAAGAATTTTAAGCCATGCTCAAATAAACGTACACGTGGTTGTTGACGGTTTTGGTTATACACTAACGATGCTAATAGACCCGGCATTAAGCTCACACGCATTGCTGACATTTCAACTGAAATTGGGTGTGGTAATACAAGCGCATCACTTTGTGGATGTAAAATTGCTTGTGCTTTTGGATCAACGAAGCTGTAGGTAATTGCTTCTTGGTAACCACGTGTTACAAGCGTATTGCGGAATTTAGTTACCGCAACATGTGACTCGTCATGGTTAGTCATTTTTAATTTAGCTGTTGGTGCAACGTTTGGAATGCTGTTATAGCCGTAAACACGTGCAACTTCTTCAATTAAGTCTTCTTCGATACGAATATCAAAGCGATAGCTAGGTACGTCAGCGCTCCATACACCATCAACAATTTTCACATCTAGACCCAAGCGCGTTAGGATGTCAGTGACTTTTGCATCATCAATATGATGACCAATTACACGGTCTAAACGCTCACGACGTAAACGCACTTCTGTCACTTTTGGTAATTTATCAGTTGCTACTGCTTCAACAACAGGGCCTGCTTCACCGCCAACAATCTCTAGAAGTAATGCTGTAGCACGTTCCATCGCATCTTTTTGTAGCGCAAAATCTACACCACGCTCGTAGCGGTGTGATGCATCCGTGTGTAAGCCGTAGCTACGTGCTTGACCAGCAATCGCTACCGGGTTAAAGAAGGCACTTTCTAATAAAATATCTGACGTTGACTCAGTCACACCTGACTTTTCACCACCAAAAATACCCGCGATAGCAAGTGCTTTATTGTGATCAGCAATAACAAGTGTAGATTCATTTAGTTTCGCAGTATTGCCATCAAGAAGAACGATTTCTTCACCAGCATTAGCGCTGCGAACTTTAATACCACCTTCAATCGCATTTAAATCAAATGCGTGCATTGGGTGACCAAGCTCTAATAACACGTAGTTTGTAACATCAACTACTGGGTCAATTGAACGAATACCACTGCGACGAAGTTTTTCTACCATCCAAAGCGGTGTTTCTGCATCAAGGTTAATACCTTTGATTACACGACCTAGATAACGAGGACAGGCATCATCATTAACAAGTTCAATGGATACTTTATCTTCAATCGTCGCCGCAACAGAGGCAATCTCAAGATTGTTAACATCAATACTGTTCAGTACACCTACCTCACGCGCTAGACCTTTAATACCTAAACAGTCACCACGGTTTGGTGTTAGGTCAACATCAATAATGTTGTCGTCTAGGCTTAAGTACTCGCGTAAGTCAGTGCCGATTGGTGCATCACTTGGTAGTTCCATGATGCCATCACCTTCTTCGCTGATACCTAACTCAACGAATGCGCACAGCATACCGTGAGATGGTTGCCCACGAAGCTTGGCTTTTTTGATTTTGAAGTCACCCGGTAATACAGCGCCAACTGTCGCAACAGCTACTTTTAAACCTTGACGACAATTAGGTGCACCACAAACGATATCAAGTAGCTCATCACCACCTACGTTTACTTTAGTTACACGTAATTTATCAGCATCAGGGTGTTGACCACACTCAACCACTTCACCAACTACAACGCCTGTGAACTCAGCCGCTGCAGGCTCAACACCGTCAACTTCAAGACCAGCCATTGATAACTGTTCCGAAAGAGCCTGTGTGTCGATTGCTGGGTTAACCCACTCTCTTAACCACTTTTCACTAAATTTCATTTTATATCTTCACTCTTAACGGAACTGGTTTAGGAATTTTAAATCGTTTTCGAAAAATGCACGTAAGTCGTTTACGCCGTAACGCAACATAGTCAAGCGCTCAACACCCATACCAAATGCGAAGCCTGTGTATTTTTCTGGATCAATACCCACTGATTTAAGAACGTTAGGGTGAACCATGCCACAGCCTAATACCTCTAACCACTTGCCGTTTTTACCCATAACATCAACCTCAGCTGATGGCTCAGTAAACGGGAAATATGAAGGACGGAAACGGATTTCCATATCTTCTTCAAAGAAGTTACGTAAGAAATCGTGCAAAATACCTTTTAACTCAGTGAAGCTTACATCTGTATCAACCATTAAGCCTTCCACTTGGTGGAACATTGGCGTGTGAGTTTGGTCATAATCGTTACGATAAACACGACCTGGAGAAATGATGCGCAATGGTGGCTGCTCAGTTTCCATAGTACGGATTTGTACACCACTGGTTTGTGTACGAAGCACAAGCTTAGGGTTGAAATAGAAAGTATCGTGATCAGCACGCGCAGGATGGTGCTCAGGAATATTTAGCGCATCAAAGTTATGAAAATCATCCTCAACTTCTGGGCCTGATTTAACCGCAAAACCTAACTCACCAAAAAAGCTTTCAATACGTTCAATTGTACGAGTTACTGGGTGTAAGCCACCTGTTGGCATAACACGACCCGGTAAAGTTACGTCGATCGTTTCTGCAGCTAGTTTCTCTTCAAGAGCCTTACTTGCTAGTAACTCACGCTTTTCGTTAATGGCTGTTTGTACTTCTTGTTTTGCTTGGTTAATCACTTGACCCGCTTCTTTACGCTCTTCAGGGGCAATCTTGCCTAGCGTTTTAAGTAAGTTGGTGATTTCACCTTTTTTACCAAGGTAATTAACCCTGATATCTTCTAACTGCGCGATTTCATTCGCACTGGCAACTGCCTCAAGTGCTTGCGCTAAAATATTTTCTAAGTTCATTGAGTACCTGGTCTTTCACAGAAGGATTTTGTAATAGCTAATGATAACTGAAAGCAAGGACTAGATTCTAGCCCTACTAAAGCTTTAACGTTGATTTTATAAAGGGAATTGTTAATTTTCTTTGTGCGGCCATCGAGGCATGGTCAAGTTTGTCTAAAACATCGAGTAAAGCGCGCATATCACGGCTTAATCGCGTTAATAAAAAGCGCGCGCATTCATCGGTCAGTTCAAGGCCACGCATGTGTGCGCGGCGTACAAGTGCCTCTGCTTTATCATCATCACTCATTGAGCGAATTTGTAATGTGGTACCCCATTTTAGTCGAGATACTAAGTCTGGTAAGTTTATATGCAACATATCAGGCAATAGATCGGCTGTTACAACAAGATATTTACCAGGCTCGTTAAAGCGATTAAAAAAGTTAAATAGCCCCTTCTCCCATGCATCATTCCCTGCCACTAAGTGCACGTCATCGATACATAAAACGTCAAGGTTTTCGAGGCCTTCGAGTACCACAGGGCCAAAATCAATCACCTCTCGCATCGACAGTAACATCGTTGATAAACCATGCTCTTGAGCGTGAATACAAGTCGCGTATAAGAGGTGGGATTTACCAGAATCGCCTAGACCGCATAGGTAGGTATATTGAAACTTATTATTGAGCTTTGTGAACGCATCTTTAAGGTGACTGACTTCAAGCGAGTTCTCACCACCAAAGTAAGATGTAAATGTTTCATCATCGGGTAATGTAACCGGTAATGCCATTTGCATAGGTTCTTGCACGTGTTTTAAAGCCCTTGCCACTGATATTCTAACTCATCACCTGTTACCACCTGATAAAAATCACGAGGATCTTGATAAGCTTTAAACGCACTGTCTAACTCGAGAGCTTTTCTGAAATCATTCATACTGCCAGTATGATTTACAGTAAACAGTACAGTATCAGGTTTTCGGATAGTGATTTCAGCTCGAGTTACAACACTTAAACTTTCTAAACGACGTTTTGCAAGTTCAATATCTACAAAGTTATCAATACCTTTTAGGTAAAATGTTGCAGTTGCAAGCTGACCAATCATGGTAGGGTCAATAGCATACTCTTGTGCTAAACCGCCCGCTAAATTATCGACCATATCTGCAACAATTTGTTGCTTATCACCAACTAATCGATTTGTTTCAAATAATTCTGCATTTGTAAAACGCCAATCAAGCACCCAAGTTTCAGAATCTTGCTGCTGATACATTCGAGCTGTGATACTACGCTCTGCACTGTAACGACTTGATGCTTGCTCTACTGGTTCAGAAAAATTTCCCCATACTTCGGGTATGCCAACAATAGAACGATCTTGCAAATCAAGTAATGGCACAACCACAGGCAAGCCACGTCTGTCTGCCTTATCATAGATTAACTGCTCAAGTTGTGGGTAACTTTCTTGCGTAACGAGCTCACGTCGCCAATTATCTTCTATAGCTAACCAGATAGCTACTAGCGGGCGTCGTGTTCCCCATAAAGGCAGATTTAAATCCTTTATTAGTGCATTAATTTTATTAGCTTCAAACTTAACAACCAAGTTCAAAGTACCATCTGGCTTTTCATCATATTCAAACTTAAGCATATAGTCTGAAATGTCGCGGGTACGCTCTTTGGCAACAGGGTTTTGATCTGCTGATGTATCACCCGTCACTTTAACCAATACATTAAGAAGTGCTTCACGACTAGCAGCTAATCGAGCATCTCGCGATTTATCAGCAACTTTCAGAGTATCTTGGTATAGATTAGTCACCTCAACTGCAAAAGTTGAAACACTAGAAAAAAATAATAATAAACAAATAAGTAATCTAGACACAGGCCATTAATTCTTGCTTTTAAACTGGTTTGATCCTAAATCAAAGCCATAAACAAAGCAAAGTTAATTTAATGAACGGGAGATGAGTGAGTGATGAGTTAGTTAGCGAGTAGCAAGAGTAAAGTTTAAAGCCTGCCGTAGGTTGAACAGGGCACGTTGTGTGGATAGCTAAAACGCAAAAAAGCCCGACTCTTACGAATCGGGCTTTCTTTAATTTGGAGCCTGGCGATGTCCTACTTTCACATGGCAAATGCCACACTATCATCGGCGCTGTTTCGTTTCACTACTG